>CAJUHX010000062.1 GCA_910586455.1 uncultured Muribaculaceae bacterium
CCTGAGTACCGACTGCCAAAGGCTATTGTCGACAGCGAAATCGACAAAATCAGGCAGCTCGGCGTGCGAATCCATACCGGGGTGACTATTGGCCCCGATTTGAATGTCGACCAGCTTTTTGAGAAAGGCTTCGACGCAATTTTCATGGGCACCGGTACCGGCAAGCCTAAAAAACTTCCTATTAAAGGTGTCGAGAACTGCAAAGTCCGTCAGGCTATGTACTTCCTGCGTCGCGTAGGTCTTTACAACGCTGGACTGATTGAGCGAAAGGAAGTGCCGGTGAAACCCGGCGACAAGGTTTTTGTAATCGGTTGCGGCAATACAGCTATTGATGCAGCCCGAACGGCATTACGATTCGAGGCTGCGGAGGTAACAATTGTCTACCACCGCGACATAAGCCGCATGAGCGCCTTAAAGTGTGAGTATGACGATGCGGTGGCCGAAGGTGTGAAATTCATGTGGAATTCATCCATCGAATCGGTTATTGATGAAAACAGAATTATGCGCGAAGTTGTTATAAACAGCGATGGCAAGCAGATAACCACCGCGGCCGACGTAGTTATCCTTGCTGTAGGAAGCCGTCCGGCGAGTCGCATCATATCGACAACTACAGGTATTGACGTTGACGACAACGGCTATGTTCTGACTCGCGAATTTCCTTACGGCATGACGAGCCGCAAGGGCGTTTTTGCCGGCGGCGACGTATCCGGCAACCAAGCCACCGTAGTCCACGCGATGTCCAATGCGCGCGCAGTAGCTGCCGGCATAGCCAGCTACGTCGACGCGCTCAACCTTATGCGAAGTATCGAATAACAATAGCAGGGCAACTTATCGAACTGAACCGACCCCTAAAAGTTAGACAAATAACTTTTAGGGGTCTTTATATGAAACGAAGTTTTGAAGAACGCCTGTACATAGTACTCCATGCAAAATCAGGGATGCCTATACATACAGCATTCACAAAAAAGGTTATACGCATACAACCTTTTCCGCTATTTATTATTAACGTTGCATGAACGTAACACTAATTCCGCATGAAGATTGCAAAAGCCCCTCGTCGTTTCCGACGGGGGGCTATAAATTAAGCCTTTCTCGGTATGGATTACAGCAATGAGAAATTGCGGTCGGCGAGATCCGATGCACGGGCAATGACTACGTCGTCGTACATAAGCATGAGGATGTCTTCCTCATAGTCACCGATGTTGACAGGGTTCTCTATACCGTTGATATTGTTGACTATAAGCTTAATAAAGTCAACACCGACGCCATAGGCATGCAGATAGGCTCCGCCGAAGCGCGGATTGATTTCCGACAGATAATACTCGCCGTCCTTGATAAAGAAGTCCATGTCGAGCGGGCCGTTGAACTCAAAGACGGAGCATATCTGCTCGATGAAAGCAAAAAGTTTGGGGTCTTTGAAGGATATAGTCTTGCTGGCGCCGCCTATGCGGGTTTCAATCTTGCGCTTGGAGAAGGCGGCCACGGCCTTGTGGCTGATGGTGTCGACATAGACGTCAGCATCGCAGTCGCCCCCGGTCATCAGCTCCTGGATGATGTAGTCGTGCTCGCCGCTGTTCCAGTCGGCCTCGGCCTGCTCTATGGTATGCACTTTATGCGCACCCACACTGCCACTGCCGCACACAGGCTTCATAAACACCGGGAATGATATACGTCCGTCGGCCAAAGCGGCCTTGAATTCGTTCCAGTCGTGGAATGTCAGCGGTGTACGTATGCCCTTGGATGTGAGATATTTGTACAGTTCGTACTTGTCGAAGCAATAGATGGCGCTCTTCGGCGCGGGACACAGAGGTATCACTCCGGCATCTTTGAAACGCTCCGAGTTGGCGGCAAGTATTTCTATTTCAGGGTCGATCAGAGTTGTCACGGCCTTAATGCCGTTGCGGCGGCATATATCGAGTATGGTGTCGACATAGGCGGGGTCGGTGATGCGGGGCACTACATACTGGCGGTCGCAGAACTGCAGGGCCGGGGCAGTGGATTGCAGGTCGGTGCCCACAAGCACACCGGTTTTGCCCAGTGTTTCTTTTACATTGCGCAGCAGACGCCCGCGGCGTCCAACGCTGCAGAATAGCAAGTTGTTCATGCTTATGTTCAGGAGGCTGTTAATAGTTTGTTATTTATCGAACAATATGATATCGGCGGCTGTGGAGGGGCGGCGCACCTCACGGCTGTTGCCGTCCTTGTCCACTGCATATACTCCGGGCCACAGGCGTATGAACTGAGGTGTAAGAGTGAGGGTATATGCGCCGACGTTGTTGTAGAGTATACGGTCGCCCGCTTCAAGCCGCGGATGGTCGGTGAGTGTAAACATGCGGTCGTATTCAAGACAGGTACAACCGGCAACCACCTGCCGGGGCTCTGCGGGGCGGCTGCTGTCGCGGTAAAGTATTTCCTTGAGATAATCCGACTTGCGGAAGAACGGGTCGATATCGTTTCGCGAGCCGTCGGTGGTGACGAATCGTGTGCGCTCATCAACCTGCTTTACGTCGATAACTTCCGACAGAAAGCTGAATGCGCTTGCCGTAAGGGCGTTGCCCGGCTCTACTATTATCCGCAGTCGTTCCATGCCGTGGCGACTGAGCCCTTTATGGAAGGCTGCGGCATAATCGGCAAATGTAGGTTTGTCGGGAAATATGCCGAAATATCCGCCGCCGACATCAAGATAATCAAGTTCGAGGCCATACTTCTCTATCACCCTGGCCGCATAGTCCACAGAGCGCTCATAGAAACGTGGCTCGCGCCAATGGGTGGTACGGTGTATGTGCAGACCGGCCACACGCACACCGGGCATAGCCCTGAGGGCACCCAGCGCATCGGCAAATTCGCTGCTTTCATCGCTGAAGCCGAAGCGGCTGTTGTCGTCGGCGCTGTCGGCATCCTTTGGCGATACATGCGATATATTAATATTCAGCCGTATACCTACATTATAGGTCCGACCGGCAGGCATCGCGGCCAGCCAGTCGAGCTCGCGCTTGGTTTCCAGATTCACTATCGCCCCACCCTGCATGGCTTCGACGAAAGTTTCGCGTGACTTCATAGGGCCATTGTATATAATCTCGCGGGGTTCGTAGCCGCACAGCCGTGCCAGCTGATACTCGTCGTGGCTCACCACCTCGGCCATACATCCGTGCAGGCGAGCCTGCCGCAGGGCATACGGCAGCGAATTGGTCTTGACCGAATAGCCCACGGCCACGTCGGCGAAGCGGGCCAGCAGAGCCTCTTTGAACCCGCTGATTCCACGCCCGAACTCCGCTTCGTCAAAGATGTAGCAGGGGGTGGAGAACTGTTCTATATCAGATTGTAGCATTGTCGTTAATTTGTTTGCACATAACAGCGGCATTGCAGTAGGCAGCAATGCCATCGGAGGCATTAGGATGAATAAAGTCCTTAAGAATTTCATTGCCGCCGACTGTGCGTGTATATGGTGTCAGCATATTGTCAAATATCAATGGGTTCGGGTCGATGAACAGATGGCCGTTGCTGTCACAATATAATTCCAGAGCCTCGGTGTAGTCCCTGTAAAGAGCCATTCTGTCTTCATGACCGCTTACATTAAAATTGGCATCAAAATTCAGGCTGCGCCAAGGAGCTATAAACACAAATCGAGCGTGTTTATTTTTTCGTTTGATTTCATCCACAAGCCGTGAAAGATTTCCGATATACGCCTCGGCAGTCATTGCACATACAGCCGGATTACGGTAACGGATATCATTACAACCTATGGCCACCACATACAGGTCGGACTTCAGCTCTGCGATTTCCGCGGCATTATCCAGCAACCACACTGATGTACGGCTACCCTTGGCGAAACGTTTTATCTGCTTTTCCGGGAACAGCGCCAACAAGGGTTCATACCATCCGGCACCTCCGTTTTTTGTACCTTCAGTTACTGAGTCGCCTAAAAAGGAAATGGATTCAGCTTCTCCTATTTCCATCAGCAAGCAACTCGTAATGTGTTGATTATCAGCAATTTCAATGGGGGGGGGTATTTGTCTTACCAGTCCACTGTCGCAGAACGAAATATACTCTTTTTGAGCAGCATCCACATCAAGCGGTGTACCAAGAGCGATTCCGGTTACGAGGCGGTTTACATGGTTGATTCTGCGAAAGTCCGCCCGACTTAACGAATTATATATCGCTTTATCGGTCAAAGCCTTGTAGGCTGGTAAGCCGGTCCACATGCCGTTTTGTGGACAATGTGCATACAGCGGTGTCACCGACACAGCAAACGGCTCCAATGTATCACGCCTCAGATATGCCTTTACTATCATAGAGGCATCACCGTCGTAGCCTACAAAGGAGTTTATGAAATTACCGGGGCAATGTACCACCAAAACTCGTTTGCCGGACTTGTTCACACGCCATTCCACGGGTTGCACATGGTGCGCATGGTCCGCGAAAACCATATCAGCTCCAAATTCTACAAAAATATCGCACCATTTGCGCTGGGTCTTGTCGGGCTTGCTCAGGAACTGTCCGCCCATGTGCGGAAGCACTATAATCATATCGGGCTTCTCGGCCTTCAGCCTTTCAAAATCACGCCTTACAAGCTCCACATTCCGCTTGAAATACTTACTTCCGGCTGCCAATACAGGCCTTAAATAATTACGTGTAGATTCATCGAAAAAGAATCTGTCCGTTTTGCCGTTCTGGCCATAGGTATAGGCCAGTACACCTATACGCTTGCCGCAGATCTCGATTATCTTAGGCCTAAAGCACGCAGGCTCATCGGTACTGAGGCCAACATGGTCAAGACCAATCTCATCAAGCACACGTATCGTTCTAAGTCCACTCTCGATACCCATATCAAAAATATGGTTATTAGCCAGCGACACCAGATTGATACCGGCCTTCTTAACTGCACAGGCGAATGAATCCGGGAAATTAAGCGCCAGCGGCACCCCGTCATCGAAGTTACTTGTAGAGTAGCCATACTCAGCGCCGCACATCGGCCCCTCGAATACACCTATCGACAAGTCGCAGCTTTGCCATATATCACTTACATGGCTGAACATGGCATCGAATTCATATTCCTCGGAATCCGGGTTATATGCGCGCTCTACCATCTCACGCAAAAGAATCAAATCGCCGGTAAATGATATCTGAATAGCATCGTCGAGCTGCTGTTGCTGCTCCACGCTGATAATGGGGTACATTCTGTCGGACGACCGGTAACCATATATTCTGTTTCTAACCGCAGCAGACAAAATGCGATAGGTTCCAATTATTACATTGCTGTATCTTAGGCACAATACAGCAAGCGCGGCCATACAACAGCACACGACAGGTATAGTTATCCAAGGAATGACATCGGCTACGACCATGGCAAGAGGCAGTGTCACCGACAGGCCAAGAGCGCACGCAAGCAATAATACTCTCTTTTTGGTTATCATTTCTTTAAATATTCATCGGCAGAAACAAAACGGTTTTCCAGCACATGATCCGATTCTATAAAGCGCGTAGAAGCGGCAACTGCAGTAGTATTTGGCGGCATATCTTTTACAACCACACAATTGGCACCGATACGACAGTTATCGCCTATGGTAACATTACCGATTATCTTTGCTCCAGCTCCGATATACACATTATCACCGATAACAGGCGAACCGCTGCGAGGATGCCCCTCGATTGTATTCGACCCTATAGTTACCTGCTGGAATATCACCACATTCTTTCCTATCTTGCTCATGTTGGAAATGAAAATGCCACACAAACCATGAGGAAATGTAGGAGCGCCGTCGAACTTTGCGTTAATACCTATAAATGAATTGAACCTGTCAAGATAAGCAGTATACAGCCGTGGAGCGGAGTTGCGGTGTTTATTTGATAATGCCTGACGATATATCCAGAAATCGCCATACATCAACGCCATAATCCATAATGAATTATTTTGCAACCAGGTCCTTAGCAAACTACCTATGAATAGCCTCGGATTCATATATGTCTATTCTATTTAAATATTTATTTTGACATCAACGATTTGATTCTTCTAAATGCAAGCCCCGGAACTTCTTTCAGCCTGCTATTTCGAGTCAATCTCCAATACTCGTTGATGACAGATACCAATTTATTTGGCATCGGAATACGATTACTTTTGGCATAATCGCATAATTCACGGAAAAAGGGGTCCCTCGAAGCATACGTCACAACATGCTGAAGATGCCGTTTTCGATTCTTTTTATAACGTTCTACGTCGAAGGATTTTCTGAAGTTATCCAATGCGCCAATGAAGTCCAGAGCCACCAGCGTACGGATACATTTATCACACTCGCCACAATTGATGTGTCCGGCCCAGCATACCATAAGATTGTCGAAAGCCGGCTTGAAGTCAGCAAGGAAAACGGTCTTTTCGATTCTCGTCATCGATGAGCCTGCGGGTACAGGCTCCATGGAGCCAGAACTGAACAAGGGCATTGACCACCACAGATTATGCTCAAGTCCGGCGGATATATCCATGTCGAAATCATTGAATGTGGCATATGTGGTAGCAAAAACATATTTTGAAAAGTATGCCTGAAGCATTAACATAACTCCTACATTACGGAACGAAGCCACATTACCGAAGGGAATGGCGCCCCAGAATTTGTTTGCCATCTGGTTGATGTTCGAATCGACCACAACCAGTTTATATCCGTTTTGCTCGCAAAATCGGTTCGCAATTGCAAGTTCTTCCTGGAAAATCTTATTCTCCACCTTTTCCGGACAAGGATACATCCGTCCATGATGCGCACCAATCTTGAAATACAGCAGATGTGTAAGTTGGTAAGCCTTGCTCGTTTCCTGAGAGTATTCCTTTATGGCAGAAAACGAGTCGATCCCGCATGATACCCCCGTACCGACCCACTCAGCTTGCTTTTGGAGTTTTGCATCAGATACAGGTACATTTAACTTCACAGATTTGGCCTTACCTTTACTCATGCTTACTACATGCGGTATAAAGTCTTTTGTAAGCCGATGATAAAGCGCGTCAGACATCGGAATCTGCGATTCAAAATCGTAGCCTTCAACCAACATATTATACATCAGTGAAACCACAACCGGGTCACAAAGGTTAGGCACAAAATCTATTTGATTCTGTTCGGGATTGGCTCCCATGCTGCTGACAGTATACTTTAAGTCAAATGGTTCTTTATCGACTATAAGCTTATATACTACCTCAAATACCCCCCCCAGCTTATGCGACTGAATATCAGTCAATTGCATTGTTTTACCCATTGTTTATTTTATACTCTTTTAATTTGAATATTTGATTCTATTGCCATCCACCTACAAATTCGGTCCACGACAAGGTATTATTGCGTTTTGCCGCGTATTCAAGCACCTCTTCCGTACGATTGCCGAATATCGGCCCGCTACTTGTCAATTGTTCCATAAATATACCGGGAAGCATCAGATTTACCTCTATCATAATAGGGTGACCGTTATCATTTATGGCAAAATCCCAAGCGGCATGGCCAATGTGAGGCATATATCGCTGATGCGAGTCGATGGCGTAATCTATAACATCAGTAATTCCGGGTACAGAAAGACTGTTGTAAGGTGTTCCATTCTGCAGTTGTGATAATTGTTTCAATTCAGTGTTGAAATTATTACCGTTGAATTTACCATCCGCTGTCATACCGCACACAACACCTCCGACTGCAAAATTGTCGACAACACTACCGTTTAATCCATGCCTCATCATTAAACATTCGCACGTGGTTTTACCGTTTATATTTACGGTGTTGACACGGAACGTATTCAACGAGGTCGGATTAAACACAGCAGTGGAGGCAGACTGACGGACAATACCCTGACAAATATAATTACTGCCGTATATAGAGAGTGTACGCTTGATTTCGTCCGCACCGGCATGGGAGTTTATTTTTGAAACTCCTCGGCCACCGGAAGTTGCTACCGTCGGCTTGATAATTATATCATCATCGAAACGAGATAATATATTTACAGCAGTATCTGCTGTAATCCTGTCCATTTTTCCGTTGTAAGGGATTCCGTTTATTACATTCACAAGGATTTCGGGTTGGAGTATTCCTTTGAATATAATTGGATAGAGGCTCTTGTTTATATATGTGCGGGTAAGAGATGCCGGATTAAGCGTCCTTATTATCCGTGACCAATATATATTGTCGGGAACAAAATACGGACTAACTACCCCCTCCCTAAATATTTTATAAAATCGCCAGTAATCAAAATCGATTCTCTCCGGCTTCAACCGGCTCCACAGGTCGACAATAGATTTCTTCTCTATGTCAGTCAGTACCGGTAGCGTTAGGCCTATGGCCTTGATGCGAGGCTCAAGCTCTAATCGAGTGGCAGAACGTCCCAGACGATCAGAGAGTAACTTTAACAGTATTTTATTTATATTCAACATAGTAACAACTATAATTCTCCTTTAATTTTCTTCCTGATAAACCGACAGCCTCGCAAACAGAAGAAAAGCTTATCATACATAGGCATTTTTACGAGTTTGTGCGAGAGTCGGAACAAAATGGAATTCCTGCCTTTACATACATCGATATGCGAATTATGGTCAATGTAGGTAAACACCCTATCCACATTGATTGAGGTTTTATCGATTATAAAATTAACAATCTGCCCTTTACGTGCCACAGATTTCCATATTTTGAATGTCGGCTCTGTGACCATAGGATAGCCCATAGTTATAGGGAGATTTTGCAAATCAGGTTTTGCATCAGGATAATATGTCGACCTTGGAGATGTAATGATTCTGTCGGGGAAAAAGAAATTACCCAAGCTGAAAATAATAGGTCTGTCGTGATAAAAAACAGTAGGCTGTATCTGATGGGAGTGACTGCCTATTATACCGTCAGCACCCCAGTCTATCATTTTTCGCGCCAGATTGTTGACTTCAGGAGTAGGATAGTAGTAGTACTCTTTTCCCCAATGCATTAATACGAACAGATAATCGTATTGCCCTTTTAGTCTGGTGATATCTTCACGTATATTACACTCTGTCATGATATTGATGCCCGGAGTCGTATCGGTAGCAACAGGTATATATCCGCAGGTGCCGGGTTTATTATCGCAATATGCTATAAACGCAATTGTTTTGCCCTTGACACTCAAAACTGCCGGAGCTGATGCCTCGGTATGATTCCGACCTGCTCCACAGTATTTTATACCGAGCTTGTCAAGTTCCAGTCTGGCTTGCTCAATACCAGGCAGTCCTAAATCCCAAGCGTGGTTGTTTGCAAGGCTGACCACGTTTATGCCTAATTCTTTGAGTCGGTAAAGGTCTTTTGTCGGACAATATATCACATCCTTGTCACGCTTCATTTTTTCTTCATCGAAGTCTGGTGTATCTCCGACTGCGGTTTCAAGCGTAGCCACCCTGATATCTGCTTGGCGAAGAACTTCCAGCAATTCTTTGCTGCAAAATTCATCAATCTGTTCATAATGCAGGATTCCGCCAGGCATAGTATCTCCCATGCAGGCTATGCGTATGATATCTGACATTTTTTTACAAATATTGTTTCAATTTCCCGTACCAGCCGGTTTCGCCAAAAAATTCCATACTCACATTGCCGGGGTTATGATTGCCTTCTATAAGTTGGATTCCAGTTGGTGTAATGGCAACATCCCAGCCAATAAACCGGCACTCCGGAATCATATGGCAGGCCTTGTCGATAGTCTGACGAAGCTCATGCCACATTGGAATCTGATACCCGGGCATTACCTTAGCACATCCGGGATGATGTATACCACGTAGTTCATACCCCTGATAACATAGCGATGTGATTATTCCGCTTTCCGGATCTATTGAATATTCACAGCCGCCGGCATTGTAATTATCGACAACCGATTTTCCAACACCCACCCTGAGAACCGGCTTGAAACAATGCACTTTGCCGCTTTTTTCAAGCAAAGTATTGACCCTTACTGTATTGATTGAGTTATTATTGAATTCCATTTCAGGGTGGTTAAATATCCGCTCTTCAATTATAACCTTTCTGTTTTTTAAGGAATCATATAACTTTACGAATTCTTTTGACGTTAAATCGCTAAGGGGGGGGGTAATTAGCTCTATTCCACGACCCTCGCACTCATCGAGGGGTTTGACAATTAGCTGCGGAGATTTCAGACATATTGCCCTGAAATCGTCAATCGTCATTTCTTCCGACGAAAGCCAGCTCCGCTTTACATAGTCTTTAAAAAAACGGTTGAAAGTAATTTTATTGTCGAGTTTATGAATATGCCCCGATGCGTTACATCGGTTGATAAACTCCAATACGCCCCTGTAGGTTAGTATTTGTTTACGGTCAGTATGACGATATTTCCAGAAGTTGCCGTTTACATACTGACTTATCAGACAGCCATATCGCGCATAACACCACAGAAAATCGGCATAAGAGAATAGCGCTGACAGACCTTTTCGACCAACTCTGTTATTTAAAGAGGCTATTTCTCTGCGGGCTTTCTTAAGATAAAAAATGCCGGAAGTTATATTCATCTTAGTTTTTTCCATTGAACAGTTCAGTAGTGAACTGTGTGGATTGTGAATTTTCGATATTTTCTTTTTTAATCACTCCTTTGAGTGTAGTAATGACCACCGAGCAGTCGGTGCGGAAGGAGATGTTGTCGACATACCATACGTCGAGGCGGAATTTCTCGGTCCAGCTCAGGTTATTGCGGCCATGGCACTGTGCCCAGCCGGTAATGCCGGGCCGGACGTCGTGGCGCCGCATCTGCTCGGCTGAGTAAAGCGGCAAGTACTGCATCAGCAATGGACGAGGACCGATGAGCGACATATCGCCCTTGAGGACGTTCCACAGCTGCGGAAGCTCGTCGAGCGAGGAATTGCGCACAAAAGCTCCAAAACGGGTGATGCGCTGGCGGTCGGGCAGAAGTTTGCCGTCGGAGCCTTTGCGCTCGTTCATGGTCTTGAATTTGACTATCCTGAACGGCTTGCCCTTATATCCGGGGCGCTCCTGAAAGAAGAACACGCCCGCGCCCTCGTTGAAAAAATGCAGCAGCGCCGCCACCGTAAGCAGTACCGGACTGAATACAATCAGTACTCCGGCGCTGGCGGTAATGTCGATGAATCTCTTGAAAAATCTGCGGTACATAATCATTTTACCGGCTTACACGGCCACGGGCGGGTGAATAATCCTCGTCGCCGGCGGCTTCGTCATTGGGTTCGTAATCGGCCCGCACTCCCCACAGACCGGCCATAGGCTCGGTTTCCATCTCGTGCTTGAAATCGCGCAGCTGGTCGAGATAGCTGTACTGCGGGCGCCAGTCGAGGTCGCGGAAAGTCTTTTCCATGGCGAAGGCGTTCTCCAGCGGGTCGGGCTTCTCGGGGCAGTATATAATCTCCGACGGATTGTCTTTGGGCGAGAACACTTCGACGATGCCTTTTATCTGGTCTTCGAGCGATACCTGCCAGCCATTGCCCACGTTGTAGCAGCCTCCTGTCAGAGGTGAGTCGACGCAGGCACGGACAAGGCGCACAAAGTCTTTGATATATACCATCTCCTTGGCCTTACGGCAATCGCCCCATATCTCTATAGGCAACGACTTTGACGCCCGGTCCATAAGCATGCGGAACGGCATCATGCGGTGCTTGAAATTGCAGTAGTGCCAGGCGTTGGGATGATACTGATATATGGTGAAGAAGCGCAGGGCAAAGAAGGCAATGCCATACTCGGCCCGATAATGTTCCATCAAGTCGACGGCGGCATTTTTGGCTATGGTATAGATGGTGTGGTCGCCGGTGAGCGGGAAGTGACGCGGCGCCTCGTCGGGGATTACCGAACCATTGTTGTGGTAACGGGCCATGTCGCTCGGGGTCTGCGGGAAAACTATTTTCTTACAGCCAACCTTGTTCATCCAGTTAAGCACATTGAGGGTACCGATAGTGATTGACTCAAAGAGTTCCACCGGGTCGAAGGCATAGCGGCTGGGCAGTGCGCCGGCAAAGTGGCATACGGCGTCGATGTCTTCTGCAGGCAGCACATCGAAAGCCTCCGGCCTGCGGATATCGACCGAGTAATATTTCATGCCATGTTCGGCAAAGAAACCGCGGTCGTCCTTACGGCCTCCTACGGCTATGACATCGTAGCCCTCATCCTTGAGGTGCAGTGCTATATAGGCGCCAAGGTTGCCGGTGGCGCCGAAAACGATTACACGTTTCATATTCTGTTGCTTAGTATTTCTTTATAATATTCTTTCAGGCAGCGGCGAACGTAGGCCTGCTCATAGCGCGATGCAATCAGAGGCCTGGCCTTCTCAGCCATCCGGGCCACATCGCCGGGTGATTCAACAAAGCGCCTCATGGCCGCCTCCAGAGCCATGGCATTGCGTGGCGGAACTATGG
>CAJUHX010000063.1:0-2858 GCA_910586455.1 uncultured Muribaculaceae bacterium
GGATTAAAGTGTGTGCGTATTTCAGAAATTACAGGTCAACGTTCTGACTGATGATGCGCCAGTTGAGGATGTTGATTTTTGCGCCTACGTAGTACAGAGGATCTTCGGGGGTGTCAGGCTTGATAATGATGGTAGCGTCATCGGGATCGTAAGCACCGTGGCCAAGCTTGCTGAACTTGTTAACCGAGATTTTGTACCAGTGGTTACGAACTACACCGTAGTAGCCTTCCTTGTCCTTGTTGGCAGCAGTTGCGTTGTGCTCAACAGGAATGAAGTAGAGGTTGGTACCCTGGTTGTGCCAGATGAGGGGAGTATCACCCTGGAAAGCGGTCAGGCGAGCGGCCAGGTCGTTGTCAGCACCTTCGAGTTTCACGAATGTTACCTTACCCTCGTTTTCGGTTTTCTTGTAGAGAGCCTTTGTAGCGTCGGCAAGTACAATGTCAACCTTTTCGTATCCTTCTTTGCCTACGAATGCGATGTCTTTAACATCAACCTGAGTGTAATCGGTTACAGTTGCATCGCCCTCGGTCTTGCTATCGGCAAGGTAGTAGTAGTTCAGACCCTTGGTGCTGTTCTTTAAGCTGTTCAGAAGGTATGCCTTGAAGGTATCTTCGAGATAAGGTACACCACGGTATTCAACTATGTTCTGAACTTCGCCGTTGGCGTTGTAAAGCTTGGTGCGGAGAACCACGTGAGTAACCTTGGAGTTAACAACCAGCTTTTGGCCGGCATTGTTCTGCTGATAGATGTTCTCGGGAGCGTTGGTGTTCTCGTAGCAGTACTCGGCATAGTCAAGCGAAGCGGGAGTAGTCAGCGCAGGAATGTTGGTGTAGCTGAGATAGCTATCGAGGTTTGCACCGCCTTCATAAGCTCTGGAATATGCCCAGAAGCTGCGGTAGCGGTCAACGCTCTGCCAGGAGGTGAAAGGATTGGTGGTGGCCCAGTCGGCTTTCAGCTGCTTGCCTACATAAGAGTCGATAGCGGTAGAGTTCAGACCCCAGCCGATAACTTCGAGGTAAACCTTAGTATTTGCTAAACCGTCGCCGGAGGTGCCGTTGCTGTTGTCGCCGCCTGCGATAGTCTGCTCAATTACATAATATTCCTTGCCGTCGATTTCTTCAGTAGGAGCATTAACAGTCAGCTGTACCTTGGCAGCCAGACGCTCTACATACACGTCGACAGGGCTGTTGTTCTGAGCTTCGTCGGCGGTGAGCTTGAAGTTGCTTTCGTTAAGCTTGGTTACGTTGTAGTACTTGTTGTCGTGGTTAGCGTTTTCTCCGAAATAAGCTGAAGTAGACATCACAAAGTTCTGAACGTTCTTTCTGTTCTCCTTCTTGAAGTTATCAGCGTAAACCGACAGTTTCTGAGTGGTAGCAGCGAGAGTGGACTCGGCTGTGAAATCCTCCATGTTCAACACTGTGAGCATATAGGTGGGATATTTGTTGCCCTTGAGTCCTTCGAGAACGAGGATATTCTTGGTCGAGATATACTCGATATTGTCGTTGACAGGGTCGTCCTCGCCAAAAGAGGGAGCGTAGTTAGGTTCTACACTTGTTACCCAGTTGCCTTCTTCATCAAAGAAGAAGAAGCTTGCGCAGTCTACTTTGTGCTCGAATTCAGCACCATCTTCATACAGGGGTTTTTCATAATCTGTGCTGCGGCCCATACCCATATCGCCGGTAGAGTTGATTGTAACAGCGAGATAGGCTTTCTGACCATTGCCGGCACCGTCTTCTGCACCGCCATCGACAAAGGGCTCTTCGCTGGAGCAAGCACTCATCAGAGCTACTGAAGCAAATGCAGCAAAAAATTTAGTTGTCTTGTTCATAAAAGTTTATTAATAAATGATTGGATTGTTATTCTTTATTTTAATCTCTCTTATTATATTATTTAGTTGGTTTAATCAGATACTGAACTGTCTGTCGTCCGACAAAGGCGTCGATTGTATCGCGCTGGCCCGCAGCTTTTTCCATACCATCGGAGGCGGCACGGTCAAAGAGGTTGCGCGCGCGCTGCAGGTCGCCGGCCATAGCAGCAAGTGTGGCTCGGCTGTAAGTGGCCTCGGCACTGTTGCCGGCGTTGTCGAGCATGTTCTGGGCCTCGTCGAGCTTGCCGTACTTCATATATATGTTGGCGGCGTTGATGGCTGCCTGACGGTCGGTGGGATGCACTTCGGCCGCTTTAAGGAACACAGCCTCGTATTCGGCGCTGCCGGGTGTAAGGGTCGATGCTATGCGCTGGAAGTCGACAGGACGCAGATTGGCCGGATTGGTGGCGTACACCTGCTTGAGTTCCTCGATATCCACATAGGTACGGATTTTATACTTCACCGTGTAATCACTGTGACGCAGAGCCGGATATATACTGTCGAGCAGGAATTTGTATTCCTTGGGGTAGCGGCGCTGAATCTCGGCGTTCTTGGGGTCGGGCTCGAGGTCGGAGTCGACAATCGACAGTATTTCGTCGCGGTGGGGAATGTCGAGCTTGAGCAGGCGGCTGCGCAAGCCTTCCCAGTCTTCGGGCTCATAGTCAGTCGACATTATCGCGGGGTCGAAGTGGTAATAGTCGCGCACATACACCTTAAGAGCCTCAGTACGGCCTACGGCCAGACGAACGTTGTTGCTGTACGAACCTTCTGGCGAGGCGTAGCCCTTGATGGTTATGCCGGTGATAATGGCGTCGGGGTCGTTTTTCACAAAGTCGATACTGCTGATAATCTTGGCCAGCTCGGCACGGTTGCCGCGGTAGTGCTCGCGTATTTCGGTGCGGTTGACGATAAAGTCGATGAATGCACTGCCCTCGGCGCTGCGCTCTATCGATTCGTCGCCGGTCAGAGCCACATATTCAAACTGAGGCTC
>CAJUHX010000063.1:2868-4208 GCA_910586455.1 uncultured Muribaculaceae bacterium
GGCTCATACACAGGCTCGGTGTAGTCGAGGCGTGCCAGCGGGGTTTCGGGTGCGGGCTGCATGGGGTCGCAGCAATAGCTCAGACTCTGGCGCATGTCGACGGTGCAGTTCTGCATCCAAGGCATAAAGTCGATGTCGGTACGGTATTCTATGATGCCTTTGTCGGCGGCCGACCACACGCGGGTGTCCTGAGGCAAATCGTTGTTGCGCAGGTGATGGTAGTAGCGGTTGCGCCCTGCTATATATACCGGCGATAGCTCGAGCGAGTCGGAGCTGCCTTCGGCGCGGAGCACCGGAGTGAATATCACCTCGCGGTCGCGACCGGGGTTCACATCGGCAGGGTTGATGTCAAGACTAATCTTCAGACGCTTGCCATCGTCGTAACGGGCGATTTCGATATCGCTTAGCTTGAGTGTCGCGGCGTCCTTGGCCACGATTGCCGGAGCCACCGCAGCGATGGCAGCGGAAACGAGTATGGTTTTAAGCGCTTTCATATCAGAATTCGTATATCAGGTTGATGGCCGCCTTGGTGGGACCTACATAGTTATGAACGTAGCCGGTCTGTACTTTCTGCCCGCAGTCGCGGCACTCAAATACATCGCTGCGGGTATACACCCAGCCCAGGCCTATTTCGGCCTCGATATTCCAGTGGCGGTTGAGAATCCACGAATAGCCGTATGCTATGCCCGCGCCGCCCATCCAGCCCTGGTAGCGGTAGTCTTTGAGTTTGTTGAAATCGGTACCCAGAAACTTGAACGGCAGATTCAGGTGTCCCCAGTTATACTGGCCTCCGAGCAGATGCGCGCCGAAGAAGTGACCCGACCATGCCTGACAGAGCCAGTAGCGGGCTTCGGGCTGAACCAGCCAGTGCTTCCAGCGGCGGTCGTCGATGGTCCAGGCGTTCAGATTGGCACTGAGGTCGAAGGTCCACTTGGGGGCCATCCGAAACTCAATTCCGCCATTGAGCGTCAGTCCGACATCGTAAAGCAGATTGGTCTTCAATGCCGCTTTCTGACCGAATACAGCAGTTGAGCACAATAAGGCCAACACTGCAGTCAACAGTCTTATCTTCATCAGTTATAGTATTTATTTAATTGAATATATACAATAAGCACCGAGAATGGCGGTATAACCGCAATATTCTTCGATTGATTTAGTTGGATTTCGATTGGTTTATCACCGCAGGCGACAACTGTGGGCTTTACGTATATATCAGGTTTCGATGCGGAATAAAGGACATAGCAGGCTGCACCCATGGTGAATCTTCGCAGACAACAGCATGCAAAGCGCTCAGACACAGGAGTTTACCCTCACCATGGGGGGGGGGGGGGGGGTTTTAT
>CAJUHX010000063.1:4218-12176 GCA_910586455.1 uncultured Muribaculaceae bacterium
CATTGGTATCCGTGATGTGAAATTTCATAATTATAATTGAGATAAATCAAGGAATGAAACCAGAAACCATTATGATTCTATCTTTATTTGGATATTCAGGTCTACTCTTATTTTTATTTAGTTAGCACAAATTTAGAAATTCTTGGCGAACCGACCAAAAAATCCGATAAAAAGAACCTCTTATTTAACATTTTTTAGACACACTTGATACACTTATACACAAAGCCGCAAAAAGAGAATGCTGCCATCAGAGGCGGCATCCTCTTTCCACGTTTCAACTATTTATTTATGAGAGCCTCATTATCCAGTATCACTACTTGATAGTAAGGACGAGTGATGCTGTGATACACTACTTTCATAATATATTACTATAACGCTACCCCACCCCATTTCTATCTTGAAATTGATATAAAAGTGGCTCCGCTTGGTTTAAAATATCTAAATTTCAGTTATATAAATACGCATGGCCCGCAACTCCACACAGCCACGGTCGGCAAGCCGTCGCAACAGTTCCACCGCCTCGTCACTGCGGCTGCGGTAGCGTTCGGCAAATACCGTAAGACTCACGCCCTGCCCGCAGGCAGCCGCCACCGCGCGCAAATCGGCCAGCACGGCTTCTTCGTCGAGTGGTTCATGACTGTTCCGGCGCCTTTGTTCGGCCCGGCAATAGTCACACCGGCCACACTCGCCCGCATCTGCCTCGCCGAAGTAACGTAGCATGTCGCGCACACGGCAGCCGCCGTCGCCGAATGCAAATGCCTTGATACTTTCCATGCGTGCGCGGGCCCGCTCGAGCCGGTGTTCATACACTGCCAGCGGCAGCGATATGTAGCGGGGCAGCTGCCGGCGCTGTGTATAGCATATATAGGGTTCGAGGCGGCGCGGCACATAGTGCAGCACACGCATGCGGCTGAGTGTGAGCAGCGACTCGTACACACGCTCGGTGCCAATACCGCAGTCGCGCGCCATGCGCTCCTCGCTTATGTTCACATAGTCGGCAAAGAGGCCGGGATAACTGCGCAACAGGCACTGAAACACTGCGTCGGTGTCGCTGTCGAGCTCAAGCGAGTAAAATTCGCGTTTGTCGGCGAGTATCATCACACGCGCCATGGAGGCGTTGTCGTCGACATACTCCAGATAGCCTGCGAGGGTAAGGATGCCGAGGGCGCTGCGTACACGCGTCGGCTGGAAATGGTTCAGGGCGCAGAATTTTTCGATATTGAAGTCGTAAACCTGCTGAAAACCGCCGTCGACGGCCACTCCGAGCCACACGCCTATGCGGTCATAGATTTTCACGATGTCTTCTTTTGGCGGAAAGGCATCGGCCAGACGGCGCCCCAGAAGGGCCTTGTCGGCTCCCGACACCAGCAACACCGCGTATGAGGCCTGACCGTCGCGGCCCGCGCGGCCTGCTTCCTGATAGTATTCCTCAAGCGATGGCGGCAAATCGTAATGAATCACTGTGCGGACATCGGGCTTGTCGATACCCATGCCAAAGGCGTTGGTGGCCACAATCACACGCGTAGCACCGTCTTTCCAGTCGTTCTGACGCGCGTTCTTGTCTTCGGGCAGCAGGCCTGCATGATAATAGTCGGCGCTGATGCCGGCGGCCTGAAGCACTCCGGCCAGTTCGCGTGTGCGCTTGCGCGAGCGTACATATATTATTGCACTGCCATGCGTGTTGTTGAGAATCTTCAGCATGGTTTCCTCCTTGTGCTCGCCTCGGCGCACCAGATAGCTGATGTTGTTGCGGCTGAAACTGAGCGAAAACAGGGCCGGCGAGCGCATTTGGAGTTTTTCGCTGATGTCGCGCACCACCTCGGGGGTGGCCGATGCTGTCAGAGCCAGCATCACGGCATCGGGGAATTCCTTGCGCAGATCGGCTATTTTAAGATAGTTAGGCCGGAAATCATAGCCCCACTGCGATATACAGTGGGCCTCGTCGACAACTATCATCGACAGTTGCCACTGGCGCAGCTCGCCTATGAAACTGCTGCGCTGAAGGCGCTCGGGCGACACGTACACCAGATTTGTCTTGCCCAGGCGGGCGCGGTCGAAGGCAAGCTGCTGCTCGGGGCGACTGAGCCCGGAATGGATACATACAGCCATAATGCCCCGCCGCCGAAGGTTGTCGACCTGATCTTTCATCAGCGATATAAGCGGAGTCACCACCAGTGTCACGCCCGGCATAAGCAGGGCAGGCACCTGAAAGGTGATACTTTTGCCTCCGCCGGTGGGAAGCAGACCGACAGTGTCGCGGCCCGACATCACCGACTCTATAATCTCGAGCTGGCGTGGTCTGAACGAAGTGTAGCCCCAGTAGCGGCCGAGTATGTCCGCGGGCGAACTCACTTGCGGGTGTGAATCTGCTTTACCTGTAGCTGCAGCGACGATACTGCGTTGCGGTGGCGGTTCTCCTCTATGGTAAAGCAGATGTCGAATGGCTTGCCAGAGTGGATGTACTCGAAGTGTTGGGCCATGTTGAAGGCTATGGCGCTTATGACCTTGCCCGAGGTGTCGTCGACAAGGTCGAGCTTTATGTGCTCCAGCTGCTTGCCTACGAGTTTGCTGCTGCCGAAGTCACGCACATTGCGGGCGCAGAACACCGGCTTCTGGTTGCCGGGGCCAAAGGGATTGAACAACCGCAGGGTCGACACAAATTCGGGTGTAATCTGCGAGAAAGTAAGCAAGGCGTCTATGTCGATCTGCGGTGTCAGCTGCTCCGGAGTGATATTGTTGGCCACATACTCCTCAAAGCGGCGTGTGAACTCGGGTATATTCTCCTCCTTGAGCGACAGCCCTACAGCATAGGCGTGGCCGCCGAAGTTCTCAAGCAGGTCGCGGGCCGAGTCCACGGCCTTATAGATGTCGAATCCCTGCACCGAACGCGACGAGCCGGTGGCCAGTCCGTTGGTAAGCGTAAGCACCACCGAGGGTTTGTAGTATAGTTCGGTAAGGCGCGAGGCCACAATGCCGATGATGCCCTTGTGCCAGTCTTTGTTGTAAATCACAATTGACTTTTTGGGCGAGTGCATTTCGCCGCGTGCCTCAAGAATGGCATTGGCCTCGTCGGTAATCCGTTTGTCTAATTCCTTACGGTCTTTATTGTACTGGTCGATGGCAAGCGACCGGGAGTTGGCATCCTTGCTGTCGCGCGCCACAAGCAGTTCAACAGCTCACGACCGCTCTGCATGCGGCCCGACGCGTTGATACGAGGCCCGATTTTGAATATCACATCGCTTATACTCAACTCCTTTCCACCCATGCCGCAGGTACGGATTATAGCCCGCAAGCCCATGTTCGGGTTTGTGTTGAGGCGTTTGAGCCCCACATATGCCATCACGCGGTTTTCATCAACCATAGGCACTATGTCGGCAGCTATGCTCACGGCCACAAGGTCGAGCATGCCCTCGAGTTCGGCGGTGCCGATACCGTTGCTGATCGAGAAAGCCTGCATGAACTTATAGCCGACTCCACAACCCGACAGGTGCGGGCACGGATAGGTACTGCCCTCGAGCTTTGGATTCAGTATAGCTACGGCCGGAGGCAATTCGTCGTCCGGCACATGATGGTCGCAGATAATAAAGTCGATGCCTCGCGACTTTGCGTATTTGATTTCGTCGATAGCCTTTATGCCGCAGTCGAGTATGATGATAAGCTTCACTCCGGCCTCGGCTGCGGCGTCAATACTTTTCTGCGATATGCCATAGCCCTCGTCGTAACGCGTGGGTATATAGTAGTCGATTTCAGAATAGAAATTCTGAAGGTAGCGGTATACCAGAGCCACCGCAGTAGTGCCGTCGACATCATAGTCACCGTACACCATTATTTTTTCTTTAGCCCCCATTGCCTTGTTCAGGCGGTCTACAGCCTTGTCCATGTCGGGCATCAGAAACGGGTCGTGCAAATCGCGCAACGACGGATGAAAAAATTTCTCCGCCTCCGCAACCGAGGTAATGCCGCGCTGTACAAGCAGTTCGCTAATGGGCTCACAGCTTGAGAAGCGTCGTGCCAGCTCGTTTTCGAGTTTCTGTTCTTCTGTAGTGAGGGGTAAATAATTCCATTTACCTGTCATTTATGTTGTTCTTTTTTTTAGCTGGATAGCACACTCCTGACAGTTGTGGAGTTAAAGAGGAGTTTAAAACGCTGTTGATGGCGATAGACTGTCGGGGCGTGTAAAAGCGGCAAGTACCTTCGCCTGCTTCAATATGCAAAAATAGCCAAAATAATTCAATTATCTTGGCTATTTAAACTTATTTAATACTTAATTTCTACTGTCTACTCAGATGCACATCCATCTGCGGGAAGGGGAAGTTGACTCCGGCCTTGGGCAGCTCGTTGTATATCTGTTCGTTGACCTGATAATACACATCCCAGTAAAATTCGGTGCGTGTCCATGCGCGTGCTTTCAGCACCACGGCGCTGTCGGCAAGCTGGTCGACCACCACTACCGGTCGGCGCTCCACACGTGGCACGCGACGCCGCAGGCGTATCACGCGGTCGTTCACCTTCTGCTCGGCTTTCTTCTTCCGGCTTATGAACATACGGCGGTACCATGGCAATTCAGGCGCCGGTACACTCTCGGCATTCTGCTGGCGCGGACGGCGCTCGTCGGACATATTATCGCCTTCGCCCATGGCGGCACGCCGGCGTCGCTCCTGCTCTCCGGCCCGCTGCTGCCTGTCTTCCTCGATATAACGCTTGACCACACGCGAGTCGGCCTCAAGCAGTTCGAGAATGCGCTTGCGAGCATCCTCAACCTTGTCGCCGTAACTGATTCCCACCGACCAGTCGACACGCCGGTAATCCTCGCGCGACCAGTTGTTGACCGAACCGGTCGACAGTCCTCCGTTGGGTATTATTATGGCCTTGTTGTCGTAAGTGGTGATGATGGTGTGGAATATCTGTATTTCCTTGACCGTGCCTGCAAAGCCCTGGGCCTCGATATAGTCGCCCACCTTATAGGGCTTCAGCAGCAGTATCAGCACTCCGCCTGCAAAGTTCTGCAATGTGCCGCTCAGAGCCATACCGATGGCCACACCGGCTGAGGCAAACAGCGCTATGAACGACGAGGTTTCTATACCCAGAATACCTATGACAGTAACTATGAGTATAAAGAACAGCAGCATCTTGACCATACTCAGCACAAAGGTGGTGAGCGAGCGGTCGACATTGCGGCGGTGAAGTATCACGCTCAGCAGGTTGTAGAGCTTTTTGATTACGAATTTGCCCGCATAGAAAACCACAATAGCTATGGCCAGATTGATGGCAAAGGTAGTCACCGAGCTGATAAATTTGTCGAGAAGGTCGTCGAGCGGCATCGACTTGAGCATCTCCACTTCCTGTTTGACACTTGGTATGCTGTCGGGAATCTGCGCCGGGGCGACCGGTATCTGTAATGGCTTCATTTGTCTGTTTTATATCTGTGTAGGTCAGTCGGTGAGCAGCACCGATACCACATCGCCGAACCACGATGTGGTGTCGTAGCCTTTGATTCGGCTCTGAGCCTCGTTTTCAAAAATATATGTTGTGAGTCCGCAATGCGATTTTATAGCCAGCCGATTCCATAGGAAAGGAGTGGCAGCCTCATATAGCACAGCTTCGCCCATGAACCTGCGGAACTCGGCCAACATGGCATCATCGGAACCAAGCGCCTCTACATAGTGGCCAAGGTCGTAATGATAGCAACGACTTTCGGTCATATAGCGCTGAGGCTTGTAGCCTGAAGGCCACGGAGCGGAGGCACTGCTGTAGATGTCGCGCACAACAGCGGCCAGACCGTCGAGAGCGGCGGTATTGATTACCGACATGGTACAGGTACGGTTGCTGCCGAATTCTCCATCATAAAGTTCAAAGGTGTTGCGGGCAGCAGTCAGCAGGTCGGCCTCAGGCGCGAAAAAACAGCGTACATTGCGGTCGTAAGGCATGCCGTTCGACGGCAGTTCCGACGGACTGCCCACAATCAGCGGCGTGGCGTGGCGCAGTTCGTAGGCAACCTCCACCGAACCCATGTAGCAGCAGTCGAAGTACACAAAGCCGAAGTTCTGCCCCTCGAGAGTGCGGGCCATGGTGGTCAGGTTCATTTTCAGGCCCTTGTCCTGCCCGAACGCCTGAGGAACCACTGAGGCGACATCGCCGTCGAGTTCATCAGCCATGCCATCCTGCAGCCAGCCACTGGCATGACTCCAGAGCACCAGGCCATAGTCGCGGGCAGGCGCCAGACGCCGCATATCGTCGAATACAGCCCGCATGCGCGCACTGCTCACCGAGGGAGTGTCGCTGTCGTACACGGCCAAGGTATCGATGCCGGAGGCCGTGACTTCTTTCAGCACCGGGTCGCCGGACGGAGGCACATGATACACCAGCAGACGGCCATCGGTAATGTCGCCAGCCTCGGCTGCCTGCTGCATCTCGGCAATGTCTGCCATATCGAAACGGCCCGTACCAAGATTGTTCGACGCTACCATATAAACCAGCACGGTGCGGTTTACCGTAGCAGACCCGACAGGCTCCGGACTGTCGTCGCAGGCTGTATGCAACAGCAATACAGCAAATATAATCAGTTGATATATATATAGCTTAAATAATTTCACAATACAAAGTTAGCAAATTTGCCACATTTTTCCAATCATTTTAACTAATTTTGTAGCCTCATTTACTCCAAAAACTCATGACACCACAGCAAATCAATATAGCCGACTATAATTATCCCTTGCCACAGGAGCGCATCGCCCTGCACCCGCTGCCCGACCGCGCAGCCTGCCGCCTGCTTCACCGCAAAACCGACGGCAGCATCAGCGACCTTGTATTCCGCCAGCTGCCCGATGTGCTGCCGCCCGACGCCGTGCTGGTGTACAACAACACCCGTGTAATCAACGCCCGACTGCACTTCCGAAAAGCTTCCGGCGCGGCTATAGAGATATTCTGCCTCGAACCCTACAGCCCCGCCGACTACGAACGCTGTTTTGCAGCTACTTCGGCCTGCAGCTGGCTGTGCTTTGTAGGCAACAGCAAACGATGGCGCGAAGGCATACTCGAACTCCCCTGCCCCAGCCTGGGCACCACGCTCAAAGCCGAGCGACGCATGAAAGTCGACAACGCTTCGGTAATAGACTTCAGCTGGGACAACCCGCAGGTAACATTCTCGCAACTTATCGACGCTTTGGGCGAGATACCGGTACCTCCGTACCTCAACCGTGCCTCGGAGGAAAGCGACACCCGCGACTACCAGACCGTATACAGCCGCATTGAAGGCTCTGTAGCCGCCCCGACCGCCGGACTGCACTTCACACCCGAAATCCTCTCGCAAATTTCAGAGCGCGGCATACCACGCCTCGAAGTAACTCTACACGTAGGCGCAGGCACATTTCAGCCAGTGAAATCCGACACCGTAGGCGAGCACACCATGCACAGCGAGTTCATTGCCGTAAACCGCGCCACCATCGAAGCCCTCGCAGCTACAAGCCGCCCCATATACGCAGTAGGCACCACCACCGTACGCACCCTCGAAAGCCTCTACCACATAGGCTGCCTGATTGAAAGCGGCAAATGGCAAGGCGAAGTCCCGCAATGGTATCCATACAGCGCCGAACACCCGCAGATGACACTCCGACAGTCGCTCGACGCCATACTGCAGCATCTTGCCGGCAGCGGCAGCGACAAACTCATTGCCGCCACGCGCATAATCATAGCCCCCGGATACGACTACAAAGTAGTAAGCGGACTGATAACCAACTTCCATCAGCCACAGTCCACCCTGTTGCTGCTGGTTTCGGCCATGATTGGCAACGACTGGCGCAGTGTCTACGACCATGCTTTGGAGTCGAATTATAGATTTTTAAGTTATGGCGACGCATGCTTATTCGAGAAAAAATTGGCAGATTAAAAAATAATCATTAACTTTGCACTCGAAAACGTTCGGGGCGTAGCGCAGTCCGGTAGCGCACCTGGTTTGGGAC
>CAJUHX010000064.1:0-3933 GCA_910586455.1 uncultured Muribaculaceae bacterium
CCCCCTGCACATGCTGGGGCTTTTCAGCGCCTTCAATCCGGCCTATTACCAAGGCTACACCTTCCGCGCCGGGCGTGTGCCCTCGGTCATAGGGTCGCTTACATCGGCATACTTCAGCGCCGACAGCGGCATGGAGCCTGACAGCCTGTTCTCGGGCACTGTATCAGTGGGCATAATCGAAAGCCACGCGGCGGTAAGGCTGCCTCTTGGCAGGCGTATGTCGGTATCGGCCGGAGTGAGGCAGACTTATCTCGACGCCCTGTTCCCGCACCTGCTCACGTTCGATAATACCGGGCTTGGCTATGATTTCACCGATGTGAATCTGGCGGCTATATGGGCCCCGACCGATGCCGACGTATTGCGGATTTCATATTTCGGCAACCGCGACCGCCTGGGTATCACAAGCGACAGTAACGGCAGTAAGGATGGCCGGCTGGGCTGGAGCAACAATGCCGTATCGGCTACCTGGCGCCACCGCTCGGTAGAGGCCTGTGTGGCGTACTCGTCGTTCTCCAATATGTTCAATCTCGACGAAGGAGGCCGGACACTTGATTTGCCGAGTTCGCTCCACGAACTGAAAGCAGCTGTGACAATGCCTTTCGGCGCACTGACCGCCGCGGCCGATGTATGCCGCCGCAGTGTATCGGGCCAGAACGGGTACGGCGCTGCCGGTGCGTGGGAATACAGCCTGGCGGCCGACTATAGGCTGCCGCTGGGGCAGCGTGCGTTCGTGGGTCTGGGGCTGCGCATCACGGCATATACACAGGCGGGGCGTACACTGTGGCGCCCCCAGCCGAGGGCTGAGCTGTCGGTCGACCTGGGCAGTGGCTACGGCATGTATGTGGCTGCATCGCGGCGTGTGCGTTTCGACCGCATGGTCGAGGAAACCACCGCAGGCCTTCCGGCCGACTTTTGGGCGCTGGCCGGTGCAGGTGTGCCTGCCGCAGATGTATATGACGCCGAGGCCGGTGTCAGCGGCTATATCGGCGCAAGCGGCATCTACTTCAGTACCGCGCTATATGGCAGGCTGATGAGGCATGTGGTGGAGTGGGACGGTTCGCTGATTGACCTGTCGTCGGCCGACTATAATCCGCTCGACAATGTACTCGATGGCCGCGGTTATGCCGCCGGTATCACTGTGTCGCTGATGCGGCAGACCGGTAAAGTGCGCGGGCGCATTGGCTACAGCTATGGCGTGAGCCGCTCTAAGTTCGGGCGCTTCGGCTACGAATGGCTGCCATCGTCACACGACAGACCCCACGACCTCAATGTGGCGTTGAACTATAATCCTGTGCGTCCTCTGATGCTGTCGGCCTCCTATACCTATGCTTCGGGTACGCCTTATACACAGGCCAAATACGGCTATATGATAGGCGAGAACCTTATATGCGAATATTTTCCGCACAACTCATCGCGCCTGCCTGCTTACAGCCGCCTCGACCTGGCGGTGTCGTGGACTATAAGCCGGAATGAGCGTTTCAGCCATACGGTAAATATATCGGTGTACAACGCATTGGCTACACACAATGTGCTGTTCCGTTTCGCCTCTTATACCGGGAATGAGGGCATACGCCTGCGCGATTCGGAGATGAAAACTGTGATACCCTCGGTTTCTTATACATTAAAGTTCTGAAATGAATAGATTATTGCCATTTATAGGTCTGACAATATTGCTGCTGACGGCGGCATGCACTGACGACGGCCCTGACTTGACCGGCTTAAAAATGCCATTGGTGGTTGAAGGCTGGATTGAGGAAGGCATGCCACCGGTAGTAATGGTGACACATGCGGTGGACCTTACAGGCGATAGTGCGTCGTTCGACGGATTTGTGGAAAAGTGGGCCAGGGTATCGGTTTACGACGGTGACACGCAGTATCTGCTCACCGGCCGTGTGAACAAAGCCTATGTGCCGTCGTTTATCTATACCTCCTCGCGTCTGCACGGTCGGGTAGGTCACAGCTACCGATTGGTGGTGGAAACCGAGAGCGACACCGTGGAGGCTGTCGCCACCATGCTTCCGGCCCCAGCCATATCGCGTGTGGAGAGTGTGTCGGTGGAGGGTAGCGACAGTCTGTTCAGCCTGCGTGCCTATGCCGACGGCATAGAGCCGGACGGATATTACAAGTTTTTCTCCACCACTGCAGGGCTTGAATCCCGCAGTTACGGTACCTTTTTAGGTACATTCGCCGGCAGCAGTTACAGCGACACGGAGGGCTGGCCAATTACCCGCGGTATATACTCGACATACGACGACAGCCGCGATTTCAGCCATTTTTATAAACTCGGAAGCAGGGTGACAGTCAAGCTGAGTGCCATCGACCGGCAACTGTATGATTTCTGGAGCGTTTACGACAGTAATATTTCGCTTTCGCAGAATCTGTTGTTTACCTTTGCCGCTAACTGTCCTACGAATGTAAAAGGAGGCCTTGGCTACTGGGCCGCCTACGGTACCGGACGCATGACGGTAAGGGTTGAATAAAAATCAGCATGTTGTGACAGCGGCTCGCCGTCACCCGTTAACTGAGGGAAATCAGCTCAGTCTGAGAGTGATGGCGAGCCGCCGATTGCCGTGACAGGAACTGTATTGTCCGGTACCTTTGTCGGTGGGTGACGGCAGGGCGCCGTCACTACTTAGCTCAGTATTATTCCGGGTCGACAGCGTTTTCGGGGTCGGTGTACCACTTTGAGTAGGCCAGATAGTTGCGGGCAATCTTCTGGTTCATTTCCTTGGCCTGCTCGGGGTCGACTTTCTTGATAAACTTGGCCGGAGCGCCACCCCAGAGTTCGTGGGGAGGGACATTGGTGCGGCTGAGTACCACAGAGCCGGCGGCTACTATGGCGCCTTCGCCTACCACAGCATCGTCCATCACCACTGAGCCCATGCCAATGAGGGCGTGCGAGCGTATGTGTGCGCCATGGATGGTAACGTTATGGCCTATCGAAACATCATCGCCGATTTCGATTGTCGACTTTTTGTAGAGGGTATGCAGTACCGAGCCGTCCTGAATGTTCACACGGTTGCCTATGCGTATGGAGTTGACATCGCCGCGGAGTACGGTGCTGAACCATACCGAACATTCGTCGCCCATTACCACGTCGCCTACAATGGTGGCGTTTTCGGCAATAAAGCAGTCGCGGCCTATCTGCGGAGTGAATCCGCGCAGAGGTATTATCATTTTGTTCTGTTTTTGATTATGTATTTTATAATCCGGTGGTAAATGCCGCATATTGCAGCGGTGAGTATGGCGGCGGCCACGGCGTTGACCGGCAGGTTGCCGTCTTCGGTGCTGCCGCTGAGTTCGTGTGCCAGCCGTATGCAGCCGAGCATGGCTATGAATACAATAAAAACGTAAATAAAATTCCGAAGGTTCATTGTATCAATAGATTGTGTCACGCATAAGCGGGGCGGTCTTGGCCTCAAGCCACAGGCGCTCTGCTTCGTCGAGCAGTGGCGACAGGCGTTCGCGTACTTCGCGGTGATAGTCGTTAATCCACTGAATTTCGGCATCGGTCATCAAGGTGGTGTCGAACAGGCGCAGGTCGAAGGGGAACAGAGTCAGGGTTTCGAACTTGTAGAAGTTGCCGAATTCGGTGGTCATGGCTTTTACGGTCAGCACCAGATTTTCGCAGCGTATGCCGTGTACTCCCTCGCGATAGAGGCCGGGCTCATTGCTGGTAATCATGCCGGGAGTGAGTGGCGCGGGCATGTAGTTGAGGCGGATACTCTGGGGGCCTTCGTGAACGTTCAGGAAGTGGCCTACGCCATGGCCGGTGCCGTGCAGATAGCTGAGCCCCTCTTTCCACAGGAACTGGCGAGCCAAGGCATCGAGCTGCATGCCGCAGGTGCCTTCGGGGAATATTGCGGTACCGAGGGCTATATGGCCTTTCATTACCAGGGTGAAGTCGTGGCGCTCCCGGTCGGTCGGTTGGCC
>CAJUHX010000064.1:3943-11319 GCA_910586455.1 uncultured Muribaculaceae bacterium
CGGTACGGGTGATGTCAGTGGTGCCGTCGTAGTACTGGGCGCCGGAGTCAACCAGCAGCAGCGAGCTTTTGTGCAGTGTGGCGTTCGAAGCCTCGTCGGCACTGTAGTGTACAATGGCGCCGTGGGGGCCGTAGCCTGCTATGGTGCCGAAGCTGGTGTCGAAGAACATGTCCGACCGGCTGCGGTGTTTGAGCAGCAGGGCGTCGACATCGAGTTCGGTTACGGTGGCGTCGCTGTCCATGAGTTGTTCCAGTTCCATAAAGGCGCGAACCAGGGCGGCGCCGTCGCGCTCCATGGCGTGGCGTATGCCTTCGACCTGTGTGTCGTTCTTGCAGGCCTTGAGCATGGCTACAGCCGATTGGCCGCAGTAAGCGCGTTCGCCCAGGATGTTGAATATCTCAATGGCTGTACGGCCCGGTTCGACAAGCACTTTTACATCAGAGGGCAGCGAGGCCAGGAATGCTTTTACGTCGGCGTACGGCAGCGTGTCGACAGCGGCAGCCTTGAGGTATGCCTCAACATCGGCGGTCATCTTGGCGGGGTCGACGAGCAGTTTGGCGCCGTTGGCGTCGATATATAGGAATCCGGTGGCCACCGGGTTGTGATGTACGTCGCGGCAGCGTATGTTCAGGGTCCATGCAATTTCGTCGAGCGCCGATATGAAAGTGGCGTCGGCGGGGGCGGCAGCCACACGCTCCATGATGCGTACGAGCTTGGAGGGAACTTCTTCGCCGGCGTATTCCGGTGCGTGGATAAAGAGTTTGTCGGAGGGCAGGGCGGGGCGGTCGGTCCAGATGGTGTCGGCCACGTCGAAGAAGGGGTCGAGTTCAATACCGTGCAGTTCCAGGTCGGCGCGGAGCGTGCGTGCCTCGCTGACGCTGAAGAGCATGCCGTCGATTCCTACCTTTGAGCCGGCGGTGAGATTGGCGCAGAGCCACTGTGCTATAGAGGGAGTTTCGGGAAGACCGTCTTTCATCAGCTCTATGCCGGTGCCCTCCAGTTCCTGGGCGGCCTGCAGGAAATAGCGCGAGTCGGTCCAGAGCATTGCGCGGTCGGCTGTCACGACTACAGTGCCGGCCGAGCCGCTGAATCCGCTGAGCCAGCGGCGCAACTGCCAGTGTTCGGCCAGATATTCGCTCATGTGAGGGTCGGCCTGGGGGATTATAGCGGCCTGGAGGCCTGCAATCGAAAGTTGTTGGCGGAGCGCGCTTATACGCTCATGCTGTAATTCTTTGTTGTCCATTTTATGTTTAGGGTTGATTGTGTTCTAATATGTCTTAAGCGGAGGTTCGAAGGCGTCGGGCAGGTGCTCGATGCTGTAGTCGGCCTGAGTGCCGCTGACGGTGATTACGTCGAACTGTATTTCGTGCGGTATGTCGAACATCCTCACATAGGCGTTGGCGCTGCGAACCAGATTGAGAATCTTTTTGCGGTTTACGGCTTCGAGCGGGTCGCCGTCTTTGTCGGAGCGTGTTTTGACCTCCACGAAAACAATGCGGCCATTTTTCATTGCTACAATGTCGACTTCGAAGTGGTCGACACGCCAGTTACGTTCGACAATGGCATATCCGGCTGCGCTAAGATGCTGCGTGGCCAGGTCTTCGCCCCACTTTCCAAGTTCGTCGGTCTTCATATTATCGCAAAGATAGTGAAAAAAGCGCTACGTTGTATCGCTGTTGTTAAAATTTAGGACTTGTTTTTAAACAGTCCCTTGGCATTGCCCATAAGTGTGGCTGCTCCGGCCAGAGCGCATACTCCGAGTACAACAGCCCCGACGGAGAAGATGAAGCTGAACGAAGTGGCGTCGGCCAGCAGACCCCACCCGCCCGATGCCAGTGCGCCGCCTGCCGCCAGGGCTATGGAGATGTTGGAGTATATGCGGGCATAGTCCTTAGGCCCGAAAACAGTGCGGGTGAGCATGGCCGACTGCACTGTCACACCGGCGTAGGCCCATCCGAACAAGAAGGCTCCGCCCATGATTACCGCCAGTTCGCCTCCGCAGAATATTATGGCCAGCAGGCCGCCTATGCCGCACAATGTGGTGGCCGACACGCCTGCCAGGCAGTTACGGTCGTTGATATACCCCAGGGCTACCTTGCCCACTGTTACTCCGGCCATTACAAAGGCCGCTGTCAGCGATGCCTGCTCAAGCGAGAAGCCGTGTTCTGTAACATAGTTGGGTATGAACAGGTTGAGGGTCGAGGTGCCCATCATCATAAAGGCGAAAAGTAGAGTGATGTAGAATGCCGGCATGCGCAGTGCCTTGCCGTAGGTTACTCCGGGAGTAGCGTCGGGGCTGACTTTGCTGTCGGCCACTCCTCCGGCCCGGCTGTCAGCTCCGTAGGGCAGAAGGCCCATCTGTTGCGGACGGTCGCGCAGAAGCAGAGCCAGCACGGGAGTCACTGCCAGCAGGATAATCAGGCCGAATGAGCCGTAACCCCAGCGCCAGCCGTGGTTGGTGATAATCCAGCCGGCAATCGGATTGAATATCATGCCGCCTATGCCTGAAGCTGCGCTGCAGATGCCTATCATAATGCCTACCTTGCTGTGGAACCAGCGGTTGACCAATGTCGGAAAACTGAGATAGAGCAGAAAAGCGAGAGTCACTCCCAGCACTCCGCCTGCTATGTAGAACTCCCACACGTGGTTGAAGAAGGCCATTGCCACGAATGTCACTCCCATAATGGCTGAGTTGAGCGTGAACAGCAGGCGGGCGCTCCATCGCTCAAGCATGCCTCCGGCTACCGAAAGCATCAGGGTGGAGCTGACGTACATTACCGACATGTAAATGCCGAATTCGCCTACAGGCACTCCGAGCGATGCGCTCACCGGCTGATAGTAGATGCCTGCGCAGCTGAAGGTTAGTTCTACATTGATGCCCATCATAAGGCAGCAACAGGCCACTATTACGAAGCCGTAGTGTAGCCGTGAGGTGGTGTCAGATTGTTTCATGATTCAGATTCAAGGTGATCGATAAGTCAATATGAGTATTCGGGCTGCAAAAATGCGGCGGATGCTGCTACTGCACTTTCAAATGCTGCCGGCTGCCCCTCGACGGTTATGAACAGATGCACTGCTCCCGGGTATACCAGGTGGCTTACATCCACACCCGCCTCGCTCATTTTCTGATACATATCCGCACCTTGGTCGGCGAGGATATCGCGTTCGGCGTTCACAATCATGGTGCGCGGCAAGGTGGCCAGAATGTCGGTATTGGCGCAGAAGGGCGATATGAACGGCAGCTCGGCGGCGTTGTCGGTAAGATAGGCTTCGTTGAATGCCTCCATGATTTCCCCGTCAAGACCATATCCGCGGCCATACAGCTGCCACGAACGGCTGTTGTCGTTCCATGCCTTCACCACCGGATAGAACAGTAGCAGTGATTCGAGGCGCGGAATAGCCGCATCGTCGGACTTGTTCTGCAGCATGGCCCGGGCATACGACAGCCTCAGGGCAGTGGCGAGGGCCAGATTTCCGCCGGAACTGTCGCCTCCGGCCGATACCGCGCCGGTATCGAAGTTATACACTCCGGAATTGTCGAATACAAAATTCACTGCATCGACACAGGCGTTAAGAGCCGCCGGATAAGGATGCTCGGGGGCGAGCGGATATTCTACAGCAAGCACTGCTATCGACGCGCGGCGGCATAGTTCGCCGCAGAACTTAGAGCAACTGTTGACGCTGCCGAAACACCAGCCGCCTCCGTGCATGTATATCAGCACCGGCACAGGACCGTGGCCAAGGCTGTCGGGCATGTACAGCCGGTATTTGCCGCCTATGTCGGTGGCGCTGACACCGGCAGGCAGCGGTGCGCGCACGTTGCGCGAATTACGCACCGCCATGAGGGCGTCTGGGTGGCCGGCAATGCCCTCGCGGACAGCGGCTTCCTGCTTTTTCTGCAGATTATTCGGCATCGCCGACAGGAATCGGTCGGCTTCGTCGGCCATAGTCTGGCCTTTGGCAAATATGGCCATCAGAATGTATATAACCAATATAATATGTCTGTGCATGCAAAGTAGTTTGTGGCGGATGAAAATGATTTGCGGCTGCAGATATAAGAGCCGGTTCTACAATAAATATCAGCAGTGGCGCATATCCCGAAGTGATTTATGCCATGTGACGTAAGAGCGTAGCCGTAGCTGCCGGACTTGGGAACAAAGCAAAAAGCACCAGAGAGATGCGATGCAAAGGTAACTTTTTTCGTTGATTTGGCCAAGCAATAACACGTAGATTTCGTCGGGCTTTGATAATATAATTATCAGACGTAATGAATAATACATTCAATAAACGTCAAAAAATATAATACGCCAAAGCGGGCAGCCGGGATTGCCATGCAATCTCAGCTGCCCGCTTTGGCGTATTATTGGCTGTGTGTTATTTCACAATAAACTTCTTACCGTTACGTATATACATGCCATTGGGAAGGTTGTCGGCATCCACTTCGATGCCCTGCAGGTTGAATACGGGGCCATCTACGTTGTCGATGCTTACATCGGATACACCGTTGGTTTCGGCTTTCGACGGATTCACGACATACTCCAGAGAAGTGTTGGAGCGACCTTCGCAGTATTCGTTTTCATTCCATTCGATTGTGCCGAACGTGCCTGTCGAGATATTGATTTTGTAGTCGGCGTCGATTTTGAGGCTTACGTTCTTGAAGCATATGGTCACGCGATTGGGGTTGGATTCCGATACTTTAGCCTCAAGGATTGCACTCTGTAGGTAGTTGTCATTGGCATCCCATACACTGCTCTTGGTATTGAAGTCCTTGTGGATTGCCACCGGCTCTTCGAAGTCGAGGTGGAGATTGAATACATACGAGGTCTTTCCGCCGGAGAGGGTTACTTCGTCGATAGAGTAGACATCGCTTATCGGATTGAAGTCATATGTGGTTTTGTCTTCACGAGGTTTGCCGGCGAGTTCCCACACGTTGAATTCGTAGCGGAGTTCCGGGTTTGACCTGCCTACTTCGTAGCTGTTGGTGTTCCATTTGGTATTTCCCAGCAGGTCTTCCGGAATTACGAGAGTATAGTCAGCATCTTCGTATTGGCTTATTCCGCGGATACCGAAACCGAATTTGGTATAGTCGCTGGCGGCACCATAGAAATTGCGTTGCCAGTCCTCGTACACATTGCCATCGGAGTCGAGCACATAGCACTGTTGGCCGAAGCCCGAGCGCCACCACACGTCTTCATCGAATTTGACTTCGATGAGAACTTCGGTTACGTACTCTTCGGTTTCGTTATCGTATACCATCTGATAAAATTTTGCTTCGACGGTGGGCACGAAGTCGTTTGTTGCGGCTCCATGAGCTGCAGGTGCGGAGAGTGCTGCTGCAAGCAGGACTGTGAGAGTAGATAATTTCTTCATGGGATTGGTGTTGGTTTACAATACGAGTGGATTTTGTTTGTTTGGGGAGCAATATGTGCAAAGATACGACTTTTTTTTAACTTGCAAATATTTTTCATACTTTTTTTGTATTTTTTTCGCAAAAAAAAATAAAGCCATTCTTTTCACGAGATTGATTACGGACGGCTTGGACGTGGCAGAGTTGTTAAGTCCCTGCCACTTATATTATGGTAAGTAGAATGTTTAGATTTGTTTAGATTCGAGATGACTTCTGTATTCCATTGCGGAAAACTGTAAAATACATGATTAACTATTTTTAACCCATATTAAATCCGGTACTTGTCATCTTCATAACCCCGCTTGTTTGAAAAACGGGTTGTGACAGTTTTCAGTTTTGCAAGATACTGATATAACGAATCATTGGTACTCATAAGTGAAAACGGATTTGCAGAAAGTCGTATTAACGATTTTGTGAACGAGAATGAAAAATGTGTACGCCAATATTTCCCAATATCTTACCCGGAAGACTATCTGGAAGGTTCTGTGGATTATTTGCGGCATAAAGTCAAGGCAAGCATCTGTGCGTCTATGCAGGAGTGTGAGAAACTGTTTTATAATCCTTTCGACATTGATGCTCAAAATTCAAATCGGCCTTGTGTGTTCTGGGATGACTGCGATTTTGAAAACGATATTGATTTCAGACTTATCAAATCGGGATAATCATAGGCGCCTCGCCGGGTGGGTTCATGGTTCCTGAATGAGAGTCGGGCGATGCCGGTGCGTCAATAGCCGTTTCAAACGACACTGCCGGCATCATGCTCGACCACCCCGACAAATTCGGCCTGCCCCGCGATGTCAGGTTTGAGATTCAGTGATATGTTTATATTACTTTTTAGTCCTGGCGCTAATTTTAGCCGGTATATTATGCAGTAAAAGTGTTTAAAATGCAATAAAAAAGAGTTGGGCTGTCGCGTGGTGCGAAGCTCAACTCTTTGGTATTCTTTGGATTAATCCTCCGTGTAGGCTTAATATTCCTCCTCATTAAAGAAAGGATAAAAGTCATATAATCAAGTAGTTACAAGGCTTTAAAATACCTTCAGACAAACAAAATTTGTAGTCTTAGGCGGTCATAAGCAACCCTGACAAACAAATTATTGATTTAGACAAACAAACCTGATTTATCGTCTATACTCTTCCTCCATACAGAGGAGGAGTAGGTTAATTTCATCCTCTATATAGAAGATGAGTATCATCTTCTTTTCTTCCTCTTAAACGGAATAAAGAGTCACAATATTATTTGTTTGTCATATATAGTTTGTCAGACAAACAAACCATGAAATGAAGTAGTTTTTGCAATAGAAAAGCAATGAAAGGTGAGGCGGTCTTTAGAGTTGCAGGCATTATGCAGTCATGAGGAACAGGGCAAGCCTTGCTCCTCACGACCGCATAATGCCAACCGGTAATCGGCGGACACCGAATGAGGCCAACGCCTCGGAGGTGGCGACATGATAGTCGCTGAACCTCCAAGACTAACTGGCTTCACTCCGTGTCCTGATTGCCGATTACCTTAAAGGACTTTTCCGACCGCCTCACCATTCATCGCTTGTTGTTGCATCCCACGGGACGAGACACTGACGATACCGTTTCCCTATATCGTCAGAGACTCGTCTTCGCCGGGGATGGGCAGTTCCCTTTTCAGTGTCAGATTTTATTGTCTGCAAGATTTCCCATAGGAAGGCGACTTGATTGTCGCCGGTCACTGAGATGTTGATTTTCCGCTGTCAGAATTTATCGGGGGTGCCTTTTCAATCAAGGCATCACACTAACGTGTGGGCAGGTATAAGTTGCTCGCCAGATTGAACGTGAGGCGAAAGTGACATTCATGTCATTGCGGAAAAATCTCCACACTCCCTTGGAGGTAGTATTTTTACGCAATGCCATGAACATCCCTTTTTGTCGCCACACGCCATTTAGGCGTCGAGCAACTCATACAGCCACACCGTCATTGGACGCATGGTTAAAAAAAA
>CAJUHX010000065.1 GCA_910586455.1 uncultured Muribaculaceae bacterium
CCTGTCTGTGCTGCAAAGGGGCCTGCCTCCATGGCTTTGGCCAAGGTGGCTTCTATCAGCGGACGCACAACGTCGAGTTTGTAGCCGTCGGCGGCCAGGGTTTCTGCGGTTAGCTGCCACAGGTAGTTTACAAAGTTGCACGACAATACCCCGGCTATGTGCAGGGTGGTGCGGCTGCGCGAGTCGGCATGGTGCAGACTGTCGGAAATCATTGCTGCGTAGCGGTCGATTTGGGCCAGTGTGTCGGGGTCGGATGCTTCGGTGAAGAAAGGCACGCTGCGCAGGTCGACAGCTGTCCGGCGCGAGAAGGTCTGCAGCGGGTATAGTACACCTGTGTGGTCCGATGCCGCTGTCAGCACATCCATGGGTACACTGCCGGAGGTGTGTACCACAATGCCTTTTACACGGGGCATGGCGGCTGCGAGCGTGGCTACGGCGCTGTCGCTGCTGGCTATGATATATAGGTCGGCATTGGTGTCGAGGCTGTCGAGGCTGTCGATGGCGGTGCAAGCTGCAAGTCTGTCGGCCAGGCGGCGGGCATGCGATATGTTGCGGCTATAGACTTGGCAGATACAACAACCGGCAGCTTCGAGGCCGCCGGCTATGTGTGTGGCTACGTTGCCGGAGCCTATGAGGATTATTATTGGTTGTCGTGACGCCATTTTCCAAGATGAATTTTTTCCCAGAGCAGTTTGTCCGGGTCGACCGGATTGCGGTTTTCGTCCTGATAGCCGAAGGTCATTATGCACGGTACTTTGAGGCTTTCGGGAATGTCGAGAATCGAGCGGACTATGTCTTCGGCTGATTCTTCGCCTTTGTCGCGTCCCATCACCTGAATCCAGCAGGAGCCAATGTCGAGGGCGGCTGCCTGCAGGTGCATGAATATGGCAGCAATCGACGAGTCTTCAAGCCAGCAGTCGCTCTCCAGCGGGTCGGCAACTACTGCCACTGCCATGGCGGCTTTTGCTATCGGCTTGCTGCCGAAGTCTTTGCACTCGGCAAGTGCGGCCAGCACAGGGCGTTCGTCAACTACTACAAATTGCCACGGACGCTTGCTTTTCGACGATGGAGCCAGCAGAGCGGCCTCAAGTATAGTCTTGACGTTTTCGGCCGGAATCTGTTGGTCGGTATAGCGGCGTATGCTGTGTCGTTCGAGCAGCAGTTGGTGTAAATTGGTGTCAGTCATAATTTTGGGTGGGGTATTAGGGTTAACCATTGATGTTGCCGTGGGCTACTGTGTCAGCGTCGGCATACCCAGGCTCCGGGGAAGCGTTCGAACAGACCTTCGGCCGCGGCCTGTGCCTTTACGTCGTTGATGGTGTTGCCGCTGAGTGCGTACACGCGGTAACGGCCGTCGTTCTCAAGCACATGCAGCTTCATGGCGCTGTTGGCTGTCAGAAATTTATGGGCTTCATCACCGCTGTTGAGCGACGCTATCACCAGACAATAGCGGCCTTGGGTGTTTTTACGGGCTGCTACGGTCTGCTTGAGTTCTTCGGCGCGGCGTATGAACTCGGCCTTATGTGCGGCTATGGCAGCGGTATCGGCGTGTATCACGGCTGCTGTGTCGGCCACACGGTTGATTTGCAGTGCACCGTATTGCCGGCCCGGCTGGCGCATCAGACTTTCGGTCTGCGGCATTTTGGGCTTGAACTGCTCTACTACCGGCGATGCGAACTGGGCGTTTTCAATCGGGGTTGGGGTCGAGAGCACGAAGCCTAATACGAGTATCACTGCTATAGAGGCGGCTACTTTGAGTCGGCGCAGATTGGCTGCAATATGTTCACCGCGCTTGGCGGCGATGCCTGCGCGGGAGTTTTCATCGTTGTGGCGGGCCATATCGAGTACGTTCTGCAACTGCAGTACGGGCATCCAGGAATCGGCCGGGGCGGCTTCGAAAGTAATGCATCCTGCGGCATCCATGCACAGAGTGCCGCGGTTGCCGACCGCCACTACGGCACCAGATTCAAGAGCTGCGCGCATCTGCTCGATATCGCGGGCAAGGGCGGTTGATGCCTCGGAGGCTTCGCAGAGCATGCGGCGGGCATATGAGGCCGAGAGCAGTCCGTCGTTATGGTTGACAGTAGGATTGAATACCAGTATGCGGGCTGGAGGGCAGACCGAGCCGTCGGCACCGGCCGAAGCGCATCTGACCGAGGCGATAAACGCACCGATTCCGGGCACAATCACGCAGTCGTGATGCCGCAACAGATAGTCGATATGTAGTATTAGTTCTTGCATATTGCTGATAAGTAATGCAAAATTACGAAATTTTTACCGAACAGGCAAGTTTTCGACCGTGTTTTTTGCGCTTTCCGCAGTTGATTATACGCATATATGATAAGTTTATTTATAATAATTTCAAAAACGTTTGTTATTCTGCAGTTGTTTCTAAGCTAAACATATTTAGATATTTGAACTTATGAAACGGACATTGATTATTGTAGCCGCAGCCCTGCTTGGCCTGGGGCTGACAGGCGCCACCGCCGCCACTGTAGGCGAAGTGAAGAAGGATGGCGCCGAGCGTGCCTATGAAAAGGTAAAGAAAGAAGTGAAAAAAGATTATAAGGCCGCCCGCGACGGCACTGTGAAAACAGCCCGGAAAGTAGGCAAGGGCAGCGAAAAGGCCTACGACAAGACTAAGGAAGGTACGGAAAAAGTGGTGCACAAAGTGGCCGTAAAATCCAAAACTACCTATAAAAAAGCTGAGAAGGGTACCGTAAAGGTCGCCAAAAAGGTAGGCAAAGGCACCGCCAAGACTTACAACAAAGCCAAAGACGGCACTGTAAAGGCTTATGAAAAAGTAAAAGAAAAAGTTAGCCGATAGCGGCAGCACCAAGGCGATATGCCGGAGAAACCGACGGGTTCATGCCCGCCTGGGTATTCCGAAGCATATCGCCTTTGTGGTCCCCGCCTAAATTAAAAACCGAAGTGCGACAGCACGACCGCTAAAAGCTCCACACTCCTCTCGGGATGGCATAGGTGTGGAGGCGCCCGAGGACGCCCACCCAAGAGTGTCCAACAGCAGAAAAAAACAGGCAATACAAAAAAAGGAGACCGAGGTCTCCCTGAGATTAACTAATTTTGTATTGCTTATGTATCATCAATTAACCTCGACACAAAGGTCGCAAATTTTTGCGTATAAACAATGCGATAAGTCAGTAGAATTTATCGCAAATGCCATAGGAGTGCATAAATCGACGATTTACCGAGAGCTCTCCCGAAACTGCAACAAGCGTGGCGGTTACGCCCACAACGCCCACGAAATGGCCAGGGAGCGTCAGGAACGCATTGTCATGAATGCCGCCATTTCCGTAAGATCAAGTTTGAATGCCTCCAGCTGATCAGGACCAACCAGTGGTCACCGGAGCAGATATCAGGCGCTTTTAAACAGAAAGGCGTCAAAGTCAGCCACACGACAATTTATAAATGGGTGAAGGAGGACAGGCTGGCAGGCGGCACACTGTTTGAATGTCTGCGTCACAAAGGGCACAGGCGCAAGGCAAATCCGTACAGGAGAGCTTCCGCCAGCAACATACCACACAGGACATCCATAAGCGAACGTCCTGCGGAGGCTGACGGCAAACGCTTCGGCGACTGGGAAATGGATCTGATAATCGGCAAAAATGGATATCAGGCGATTCTAGTACTTGTAGAACGATCAACCGGATATGTCATACTCCATCGCCTCAAACATGGGAAGAAGGCGAAAGAACTTGCCTTGGAAGTGGGCAGGCTGCTGTTTGCCTACCGTGCCGAGGGAGTCCTTACCATCACAACCGACAACGGCTCTGAATTCTCACAGCACCAGCTTATTACCAAAGCCCTCAAGGGTGTGACAGTATATTTTACCGACCCTTACTCCTCCTGGCAAAAAGGACTGGTCGAATACTCCAACAAACTTATTCGCCAATACATCCCAAAAGGATCTGATTTCGATGAGATTAGCCCTCATAAATTAATGGAGATTCAGAAAAAGCTGAACGCCAGACCTCGTAAAAAACTTGACTACTCCTCTCCCAAATGTGAATTCTTCAAACATTTTGCGTAATTTCGCACTTGCCTGTTTAATCTGCGCCCGTCAGATTTTGAAATAAATATTTTGAGTATTGGCCGAATTTGCGTAATTTTGCGCTAATGAATAAAAACGACCAAAGCAAGACGGGCATTATAATCCGCTTCGCCCTTTTGGGCGTGATATGGCTTGTGCTGGTGGCCGCCATCATACTGCGTACCGAGAAGTTTACTTTGTACCAGGCATTTGTGATAGTGGCTTCCGGCATAATAGTGTTCGTGCCGATGTACAAGAAATATATAGGAAATGATGGAAAACATTAGTTCCTCCAATCTGAATATTCCATTGCTTTCGGCAATCAACTCGCCGGAAGACCTGCGCCGTCTGTCTAAAGAACAGTTGCCGCAGGTGTGCGCCGAAATCCGCAGTATGCTTATTTCGGAACTTTCGCGTAATCCGGGCCATTTTGCCTCAAGTATGGGTGCGGTGGAGCTGACGGTGGCTCTGCACTATGTGTTCAACACGCCATACGACCGCATAGTCTGGGACGTGGGGCATCAGGCTTACGGCCATAAGTTGCTTACCGGCAGACGCGATTCGTTTAAAAACAACCGTAAGCTGGGCGGTATAAGCGGTTTCCCGAATCCGGCTGAGAGCGAGTACGATACATTTGCTGCCGGACATGCGTCAAACTCTATATCCGCGGCTCTGGGCATGGCTGTGGCCAGTCAGTTGCAGAAAGACCGCCCGCGCCGCAACGTTGTGGCTGTAATAGGCGATGCAAGCATCAGCGGCGGCCTCGCATTCGAAGGTATAAACAACGCCGCCAACACGCCCAATAATCTGCTTATAGTTCTCAACGACAACGATATGAGTATCGACTCCAATGTGGGGGCGCTCAACTCGTATATGGCTCATCTCACAGCCTCGAAAGGCTATAACGACATGCGTTACAAGCTATATCGCGGATTGCGCAAGATGGGCATGGTCACCGACCGCCAGAAAGGGTCGATAATGCGTTTCAATAATAGTCTGAAATCACTGCTGGCCCGCCAGCAGAATATATTTGAGGGACTCAATATACGGTATTTCGGGCCTTTCGACGGACATGACATAGACAGTATTGTAAAGGTGCTTAATGACATACGCGACATGGACGGCCCGCGCATACTGCACCTGCGCACCGTTAAGGGCAAAGGCTACAAACCAGCCGAGGAAGACCCCGCACACTGGCATGCGCCCGGACGCTTCAATCCGGCCACCGGCGAACGCACCGAAACCAAAGGCAGCGCTGGGGCGGCACCGCAGAAATATCAGGACGTAGTTGGTCAGGCGCTCACGGCCTTGGCCAAGGACGATCCCGCCATTGTGGGTATTACCGCCGCCATGCTCTCGGGCACTTCCATGTCGGTGATGCAGGCCGCGATGCCCGGACGGGTGTTCGACGTCGGCATCTCCGAAGGTCATGCGGTGACATTCGCCGGCGGTCTGGCCAAAGACGGCATGAAGCCATTTGTGGCCATTTATTCAAGCTTTCTTCAGCGCGCATACGATCATATAATACACGATGTGGCGCTGCAGAATCTGCCGGTGACATTCTGTATCGACCGCGCCGGACTTGTGGGAGAGGACGGTCCCACTCACCACGGAAGTTTCGACCTCAGTTATCTGCGTTCGATACCAAATATGACAGTGGGCGCTCCCTCCGACGAACAGACCCTGCGCGACATGCTCTACACAGCTGCCACTGCACCACACGGACCAATGTCGATTCGATATCCCCGCGGAGCAGGCCGAACAGTGCCGCCATACGCTCCCATGCAGATTATGACTCCCGGCAAGGGGCGTATGATAACACAGGGCGAAGCCGATGTGGCAGTGCTGTCGCTGGGTGTGACCGAAGCCGCCGAAGGCATACGGCTCGCAGCTGAACAGAACGGCGTGAAGGCCGCCCTCTACGATATGCTGTGGCTGAAACCGCTCGACCATGAAATGCTGCGCGAGGTGGCGGGCCGCTACAGGCGTATAATCACCGTCGAAGACGGTTGCCGTCAGGGCGGTTTCGGCAGCGCTGTGCTCGAATGGCTGGCCGACAGCGGTATAAGCAATATCGAAGTTACCCGTCTGGCCCTGCCCGACAAATTTATAAGTCAGGGTACGCCGGCCCAGCTGCGCCAGATTTGCGGCATAGACGCCGAGGCTGTGCGCCGTGCTATCGTAAAAGAGTCCGGAATATGAAAATAGTTATTGCCGGAGCAGGCGAGGTGGGTTCGCACCTGGCCAAACTTCTTTCGACCGAAGATCAGGACATAACCCTGATTGACCGCGACGTCGAGAAACTGTCGGTGCTCGATGCCAACTACAACCTGCTGACGGTAGAAGGCAGTCCCACGTCGTTTGCCTCGCTTCGCCATGCCAATGTAGGAAATTCCGACCTGTTCATTGCCGTGACACCATACGAAACCGACAATGTGGTGGCATGTGCCATGGCCAAGACTTTCGGAGCCAAACGTACAGTGGGCCGCATCGACAGCTACGACTACATGGACCCGCGCAACCGTGACTTTGTGAAGCGCATGGGTGTGGACCGTGTGATTTATCCCGAATTTCTCGCCGCAGGCGAAATCATAACCGCCCTCAGGCACTCCTGGGCCCGGAACTGGTTCGAACTCTACAACGGCGAAATCATATTGGTGGGTGTACGTCTGGGGGCGCAGGCCCGCTTATGCGGCATGCAGCTCAAAGACCTTGCCACACAGAGCCACCGCTTTCATATATCGGCCATAAGGCGCAACCACGAAACCATCATTCCTGGCGGTTTCGACATCATGCACGAAAACGACATACTATACATCACCACCCAGCGCGAGTACATCGACGAACTGCTCACTCTTACCGGCAAGGTAAATAACAGGATACGCCGTGTGCTGGTGATGGGAGGCAGCAAAATTGCCGTACGTCTGGCAAATATGGCCGGCGATAAATTTCGCCTCACCATAATCGACAATGACCTCGAACGCTGCCGCAAGCTGCCCCAGCTGTGTCCGGACTGCGATATAATTTACGGCGACGCGCGCGACATCGACACTCTTGCCGATGCCGGTATTGACGAGATGGACGCTTTCGTAGCCCTTACCTCAAGCAGTGAAACCAATATACTTGCCTGCCTTACCGCCAAAGAGCTGGGCATAAAGAAAACCGTGGCGGAGGTAGAAAACATACAGTTCATATCACAGGCCGAAGGCCTGAATATAGGCACAACCATAAACAAGAAACTTCTGGCGTCGAGCACTATCTTCCAGATGATGATAGACAGCGACGCCTCCAACGCACGCTGTCTGGCGCTGGCCGATGCCGAGGTGGCCGAGCTTGAGGTAAAACAAGGCTCCAAGCTCACCAAAGCAGCCGTAAAAGACCTCAGACTGCCGCGCGACATTACCCTCGGCGGCCTGATACGCGACGGCCACGGCATGCTTATCAGCGGTCTGACGCGTATTCAGCCCGGCGACCATGTGCTTGTATTCTGTCTGGCCGGGGCCATACGCAAAGTCGAACGATTATTCTCGTAATGCATCGGATAGAACGACATAACATCAACTTTCCGCTATTGCTGCGGGTAGCAGGCTGGCTGCTGATTATCGAAACAGTGTTCATGCTGGTGCCTCTGGGCACATGTCTGTATTACGGCGAGGCCGATTGGCTTTGCTTTGCCATCACCTGCGGCTTCACGCTGCTTGTAGGCCTGTGTCTTACTCGCCTCGTACGGTCGTCACAGAACCACATGGGCAAGCGCGAGGGATTTCTGCTCACGGCCATGGTGTGGGTGGTATTCTCTATCTTCGGCATGCTGCCATTTATATTCTGCACCACTCCCATAAGCGTTACCGATGCTTTTTTCGAGGCGATGTCGGGCTTTACCACCACCGGAGCCTCGGTACTCGATTCCATATCGCATATGAGCCACGGCATACTTATGTGGCGCGCCCTTATGCAGTGGATTGGCGGCATGGGTATCATACTTTTTACCCTGGCGGTATTGCCTATGCTCAACCATTCGGGAGGCATGCAGATGTTCAACGCCGAGGTCACCGGAATCACGCACGATAAACTGCGCCCGCGTATCAGTCAGACAGCCAAGAGCTTGTGGCTGATATATATAGCGCTTACCATAATGCTTATGCTGCTGCTCTGGGCAGGTCCGATGACAGGCTTCGAGAGTATATGCCATGCCTTCGGCGCCATCAGTACCGGCGGTTTCTCCACGGCCGAAGACAGTATCGAGGCATGGCACTCGGTGTATGTCAAGGTGGTGATAACCATATTTATGTTTCTTGGCGGAGTAAACTTCGGCCTGATATTCAAGGCTGTGAGCGGACAGTGGCAACAGGTGCGCTGCAACGATGTGTTCAAGGTTTATGTCGGTACCATATCTGTGATGCTGGTGCTGTATATAATATCGATAATAGGCGCCGGCGCTGTACGCGACAGCGACGACCTGTGGATTAACCCGCTGTTCGCCATCGTATCCACCATTACCTCCACCGGCTACTCAGTGGGCAACTTTGAGGCCTGGGGGCCGTTTGTGTTGTCGCTGACCTTTCTGATGATGTTTTGCGGAGCCTGCGCCGGCAGTACCAGCGGAGGCGCCAAGCTCGACCGAGTGCTGTTTCTGGTAAAGAACTGCCGCAACGAAATATATCGCTGCGTGTATCCTAACAGCATTCGTTCGGTAAAAATAAATGGCAAAGTAGTGAATCCCGACCTTGTAAACAAGGTCATCGCCTTCCTTTGCCTTTATATGATACTTGTATGTATTGGCGGCACCTTGCTCACGGCCATGGGGTTGCCGCCCGTCGACTCGTTTTTCTCAGCCTTCAGCTGCCTGTCGAACACCGGCCTTGGCGCCGGAGTCACCGGCTACGGCGGCAGTTACTCGCTGGTGCCTGACGCAGGCAAGTGGCTGCTGGCGCTGCTGATGCTCATAGGCCGTCTGGAGCTCTTTACGGTGCTGCTGCTGTTTGTGCCGAGTTTCTGGCACCGATAATTACACTCTGGTCAGTTCACCCGATACAGAATCCATGATGAATCCCTGCACGTTTACGCCGGCGGGCGGCATAAGCGGGTGGCGTGCAATGGCATCGACAGTTTCGCGTACAGCCTCGTCGGTGTTCTCAAAGCCGTGAAGCCACTCGCGCAGGTTAATTCCGCAGTGTTCCATAAGGGTAATGTGTTCCTGATTCACGCCACGCTCTTTCATCAGGCGCAGCATCTCGTCGGCATCCATTCCCTGCACGCCGCAGTCGGTGTGGCCTATTACCATAATCTCGTTCACGCCGAGTTCGTATACTGCAATAAGCAGGCTGCGCATGGTGGAGTCGAACGGATTTATGATAGTGGCGCCTGCATTTTTTATGATTTTGACATCGCCGTTGCGCAGGCCCAGAGCTGCAGGCAGCAGTTCCACCAGGCGTGTGTCCATGCAGGTTACAATGGCAATTTTCTTGTCGGGATACTTGTCGGTGGCAAAGCGGCGCGCGCCGTCCTCGGCCACGAATTTACGGTTGTATTCGAGAATCTCCTGTATCATTTTTAGAAATATTTAGTCAGACCAACTGAAACACGGTGTTCGCGGAAACTTACTTCGGAGCGGTATACATCGGTGACACCCAGCGAGGCGTCGATGCTCACAAACCAACTGTCGAGGGGCACGCCAATGCCTACTTTCCACGACAGTGCGAAACGGTTCTGGCCATTAGGTCCGAAAAGGCCGAGATCGAAGTCTTCCTCGTTGTCGTCGAGCCGTACCTTGCCGGCCAGGGCCACGCTTAGTTCCGGGCCTGTGAATACCGACATGGCACCGCGGCCAATGCCGAAACTGTAGCCGGCCACTACAGGTACGCGTAAGCCGAATTTATACAGCGAGGGGTCAATGGCAAAAATATTGCCGCCGGCATCGGTTACACCAAGGTCGCTGTACGAATAGCTGTCGTAGAACAGCGATACGCCGGGTTCGAGATAGAAACCTTTGCCGAGATATAGATTGCATACGGTGCCGAGTGTGCCGCCGTAGCCGTGTTTGTACATCTTTACATTACCGCCGTTGATATGCCAGTCGCCGGGGATATTTATATCGAAAGCCGCGCGGACTCCCCACATCGGGGCAGTATCCTCGCTTTCCTGAGCCGCCAGGCGGGGGCATAAAAATAATGTTGCCAGCGTGAGGAGAAAAATTACTCGTTTCATAATAAGTGTGTTTGGATTGCGAATATATAACGAAGTTTAACAGCTCTTATTATATCCCGGACGTCCAATCTTGGTCATAACGAGCCGTGAGTATACTTTCATCCGGCTTTCTTCGTGCCAATTGTGGCCTTGACAAATTTACAGCGGAGTGCGGCGTATGTCGCCAAAAATGCTTAAATTTGCGTATTGGATACTTACATAATATAAACAATGGCAAAAATAATAGTACAGAATACATCAATCACTGTTCTTTCGGTAGAGGAACAGGATTATATCTCCCTCACAGATATGGCGACAGCCAAAGAGGGGGATAACCGCTCTGCCGATATAATCAAAAACTGGTTACGGAACCGCTACACTATTGAATTTCTGGGCACGTGGGAGGTGATTCATAACCCTAATTTTAAAGTGGTCGAATTTGACCACTTTAGAATGAGTGCAGGTTTGCCGTCGTTTGTGTTGAGTGCTTCGGAATGGATAGAGCGCACGAATGCAATCGGCATAATCGTGAAAAAAGGCCGTTATGGAGGCACATACGCCCACAAGGATATAGCTTTTGAATTTGGGTCAGCTATAAGTGTGCCGTTCAAACTTTATCTTATAGAGGAATTTCAGCGGCTTAAGACTGAGGAACAGCGATTGCTGGGCTGGTCGGCGAAGCGCGAACTGTCGAAAATCAACTACCGCATACACACCGACGCGATAAAGCATAACCTTATCCCGACGGAGGTTACTCCGGCACAGGTGAGTATGATTTACGCCAATGAAGCCGACGTGCTCAACGTGGCGATGTTCGGTGTAACGGCAAAGCAATGGCGCGACGCTCATCCCGACCTGAAAGGCAATATACGCGATTATGCCACAATCAACGAGCTTATATGCCTGTCGAATATGGAAAGCCTCAATGCGGTTTTGGATAAATGCCTATGTTGATTTGAAGTATATTATCGAGCCAAACGGCACAAATTTCTTAATAGAGAGTGTCAAGTTG
>CAJUHX010000066.1 GCA_910586455.1 uncultured Muribaculaceae bacterium
GGGCCATGTATGCCCGCTACCGCGGCCGCACCGTATGCCCGCAGTGCCATGGCGGACGCCTGCGCCGTGAGGCCACCTATATAAAAGTCGACGGCCATACCATCAGCGACCTGGTGAAAATGCCGGTCGACCGTCTGGCCGAGGTCCTGGCCGCACTGAAACTCGATGAGCACGACAGCCGCATAGCCGAACGCCTGCTCAAGGAAATATGCAGCCGGCTGGAATTTCTGCGGCAGGTAGGGCTGGGCTACCTTACTCTCGACCGCCTCAGCAACACTCTGTCGGGCGGCGAAAGCCAGCGCATAAACCTTGCCACATCACTTGGCAGCAGCCTTGTAGGCTCGCTGTATATACTCGACGAACCGTCGATAGGCCTGCATCCGCGCGATACAGAGCGTCTTATAGGCGTGCTGCGCAAGCTGCAGCGCATGGGCAACACCGTGGTGGTGGTAGAACACGATGAGGAGATAATGCGGGCCAGCGACCGTATAATTGACGTCGGCCCCGATGCAGGCCGTCTGGGCGGCGAGATTGTGTACCAGGGTCCGGTCGACGGCATCGACAGCGCCGAGCGCTCGCACACCATGCGCTATCTGAGCGGCAAGGAAAAGATTGAAGTACCGTCGAGCCGCCGCGCGCCTTCGGGTTACATAGAACTGAACGGAGCGTCGGAACACAATCTCAAGAACATCGACGTGCGCTTTCCGCTTGGAGTAATGACAGCAGTGACCGGTGTGAGCGGCAGCGGCAAATCCACCCTTGTGCGCGATGTGCTGTACCGCTCGCTGCTGCGCAACATGGGTGAGGCCGGCGATGCACCGGGGCGCCATAAAAATCTGAGCGGCGACCTGCGCAAAATATCGCGCGTGGAGTTCGTCGACCAGAATCCGATAGGCCGTTCCACCCGATCCAATCCGGCCACTTATCTGAAAGCGTACGACGAGATACGAGCCTTGTTCGCCGACCAGCAGGCATCGCGCCAAATGGGATTTACCGCCGGATATTTCTCGTTCAACACCGAAGGCGGACGCTGCGAGGAGTGCAAGGGCGAAGGCTCCATAACCATCGAAATGCAGTTCATGGCCGACATAACCATACCCTGCGAGGCCTGCCACGGCAAGCGCTTCAAGCCCGATGTCCTGGAGGTTAAGTACCGTGGAAAGAATATCTACGATGTGCTTGAGATGACTGTGGCTGAGGCAATAGAATTCTTCGCTGCCGGGGGAAGTACGGTCGAGAACCGCATTGTACGCCGCCTGCAGCCACTGGCCGACGTAGGACTGGGATATATCAGGCTGGGGCAGTCGTCGGCCACACTCTCGGGCGGCGAAAACCAGCGTGTGAAGCTGGCCTACTATCTGGCCATGGAGAGTCCGGAGCCTACCCTGTTCATATTCGACGAACCCACCACCGGGCTGCACTTCCACGATATCAGACTGCTGCTTAACTCGTTCGACAGGCTTCTGCGCAAAGGACACAGCATAATAGTAATCGAACACAATGTGGATGTGATACGTTGCGCCGACCATGTGATTGACATAGGGCCCGAAGGCGGCGAAGCCGGAGGCCGACTGGTAGCGTGCGGCACGCCGGAGGAAATCAAAGCATGTCCGGAAAGCTATACCGGACGCTACTTGTAGAAGCCGCTGCGCTGCAGCATCACGAAGTCAGGAGCTCGCAGGCCGCTGCGGTCGAGTTCCACCCCCTCGTTGTAGTCGTTGAGGTAACGTCGCACCGGTTCCCTATAGCCTGTATTGCACAGCGATTGCCCGGGACGGTGACCGTCGGCGGCTATTCCGGCCAGGTCGAGCAGGGTGTCGAACACGCTTGCGGTGGATGATACCTGCTTGCAGCGGTTATCGGCTGCAGCTTCGAATAATCCGGGATAGGCGCTGCGGAACTGTGCCGACATCCACATCAGCGCAGGCACATGCAGCTGCCAGTAAGTGGGGGTGGGCGAGGCGTGCAGAAAGCGTTGCCTGTCGTCGTCGAATATATCCTCGCCATGGTCGGCGGTATAGAGCATCACCGAGCGGCAACCGCGGCTGTCGAGAATCTCTATCACGCTGTCTAACATGGCATCGGTGTAAAGTATGCTGTTATCGTAAGCATTCAGCAAATCGGCACGGTTGTGTGCGGTGGCCACAGTGGCGTCGTCGGGAGTAAAACGCCGGAAATCCGAGGTATATCGCTCGTGATAGCAGTAATGCGAACCATAAGTGTGCATGGTCACGAACACACGGCCTGAAGTGCAGCTATCGAGGTACTGCCGCAGATGTTCCAGCAGTTCATGGTCGTGATGAACCGCTCCGTCGTCGCATAAACGACGACATTCGCCGGCCTGCGAAGAGAAGAAATCGATATACGAGCGGTTCTCTGCCTGGTTGGACAGAAACAGAGTCCGCACGCCAACCTCGTTGAATACCTCGAATATGCTTTTAACCCTATACACCGAGTCGCCGAAATTGTCGGCTCTGAGATTCGACAGCAGCATAGGCACGGACTTGTGCGTGGTGTTGCTTTCAGAAAGCGTATATGGATAGCACAGCACGCCGTCGCGTACCGACAGACGTGGATTGTTCGGGCGGTCATAGCCGAACAGCTGCCAGTTGTCGGCCCTCGAAGTTTCACCAATTACCAGCACATATACCTCGGGCACCGAATCGGGTCGGAGGCTCACGGCGTGGAATCTGAAGTTGCGCGAACTGTCGAAGTACCCCTCGGCCTGATTGACCCGGTTCACGGCCTCGCACAGGTTGCACACCACATTCAGCGGAAAGAGTTCGCGGCGCATGCTGTAGCGGTCGGCTGTGCTGTAGGCACCTGCGGCAAGCACCAGGCCTACAGACACCAGTGTAATGCCGGCCACACGCACATGACGCAGCTGAGCCTCTTCGGCACGGCGCCCTCGCACGAGCAGAAACACGCTCAGCGCCAACGGCGGCAGATACAGCACCAGCACTGTGGCTATGGCCTTCCATAAATTACTCAGCAACTCGGTCACCTCGCCCACATTGGTGGTGGCCACGTTCATAAACATGTCGATGGCTATTATCGACTCGCCGTACAGGTACAGCAACACAATCTGGAAAGCGCACAGCACAGCCACAGGCAGACTAAGCAGTACCGCAAGTCCGCTGCGCCGGCACAGACCCATCATTACATAGTACAGTCCAAGAGGCAACACTATGCCGGTAAGCTTCGACAACAGCGTCCATGGCTCGCTCAGAGCAAGCCACACATTCGGTATCACCAGCAGCAACGGATATATCCACAGTAGCGGCCAAGGCGACAATATGCGTTCAGAAAGCTTCATTTATCGAAAATATGAATCCTTTGCAATGGCGGCCGAATCCAAGGTCGAGCCGCACGTTAACCCTTTGTTTGAATTCCCAGCGGTAGCCGATGCCGTAGTTCGGCAGCACCTTGCGCCAGCGCAGCGATTCAAAGCGGTCGAATACCGTGCCCGCTCCTACCCAGGCCACCAGCCCGTTACGACGCCATACATGCTGGCGAAGCTCCACACAGCCTGAGATAGCGCATTTGTCGCGGTAGCGGCCCTCGTAGTAGCCGCGCATGTCGTCGCTGCCGCCGAAAGTCGACAACAATCCCCATGGAGTATTGCCGTAGGTGAGGCGGGTATGAAAATCTCCGGCCAGCACCGCGCCTTTCCACAGCTGCCTGTACACACTAAAGGTTAGCTCGCTCATGGAAAATGCGTTGCGGTTGAGCATAAAGCGCGGATTAAACTGCTGGTTGAATCGCAGGTACACTCCGCGATAGGCACTATTGAGGTCGTCGCGGGTGTCGTATACCACCGTGAATCCCACCCCGAAATTGAACGTGCGCTTATCCTCGCCCTCCCACAGCCATGGTTTGCCGAACTTGCGGCCGTTGATATACTCGAAGTCCACCCGCGGCCCCAGATACAACCCGTCGGCAAGTTTCCAGGTAAAATCAGCCGTGGCACTCGAGGCCAGATACTTGTAGTTCGATTCGTTGGCATCGTCGACATTCATATCATAGCCGATACCCCAGAATTTCGACTTTACCGACGAGAAGTTTACGTCGTAGTGCAGGCGGCGGTCGCCGCGGAATATGTTGGTACCCTCCACACCAAGCTGAAAAAACAGGCTTGTAGTAGCCTTTAGATACAGCGATACGTTCGACTTGGGCAGCAGACTGTCCACACCGTGGCAACGGTACATGCCCGCAGCCACAAGGCCGATGCCGAATTTAGTGTCCGACGAATAATACGGACCTCCTATAAAGCTGACATCCAAAGGTTTGTCGGGATGCGGTTTGTTGGTATCGTCGAAATAGTCGATAATTCTGCGTATGATATTCTTTTTCACGGCTACGGTATCACTGCCGGCGCTGCTCACCGAAGCAATGGAATCTGCTGTCTGCCCGGCCAATAAAGGCAGCGCAGACAGCATACTCAGTAATATGGAAATCAGATGCTTCATAATGTGGTGAATGTGATAGAATAAACCTATTGTCACATATTTAACAAGTCAGGCATACACAGTGTTTTATGCCAAAGTCCCAAAATTACAAAAAAAATTAGTAACTTTGCATTCAATAACGAAACAGTCGAAAAATGGTTGAAAATTCACTCCTTCAGCGCCTGAACGGCATTGAAGCACGTTTTGAGGAAATAGGTACCCTCATCACCGACCCGTCGGTAATCGCCGACATGAAGCGATATGTGCGCCTGACTAAAGAATACAAAGACCTGGAGAAGCTTACCGCCGCGGCAAGGCGTTACCGCACCCTGCTGGATAATGCCGACGAAGCCCGCCTGCTGCTCGAAAGCGAACAGGACCCCGAAATGCGTGAGATGGCCCGCGAGCAACTCGACAACGCACGCCGTGAAATCCCCGTTATGGAAGAGGAAATCAAGCTGTTGCTCATACCCGCCGACCCCGAAGACTCCAAGAACGCCATACTTGAAATACGCGGCGGCACCGGAGGCGACGAGGCTGCAATATTCGCCGGCGACCTTTGCAAAATGTACATAAAATACTGTGAGAGCAAAGGCTGGTCGGTTGCCGTTACATCGGCCAGCGAAGGCGCCGCAGGCGGCTACAAGGAAGTGGTGCTGTCGGTGACCGGCGACGGTGTGTACGGCACTCTCAAATACGAAAGCGGCGTACACCGCGTGCAGCGTGTGCCGGCCACCGAAACACAGGGCCGTGTACACACATCGGCTGCCACAGTGGCGGTATTGCCCGAGGCCGAGCCTTTCGACGTGGAAATCAACGAAGGCGAAATCAAATGGGATACCTTCCGCAGCGGCGGCGCCGGCGGACAGAACGTAAACAAAGTGGAATCGGGCGTGCGACTGCGCTATATGTGGAAGAACCCCAACACCGGCGAAACCGAGGAAATCCTCATAGAGTGTACCGAAACCCGCGACCAGCCCAAGAACAAGGAGCGTGCCCTATCGCGCCTGCGCACTTTCATCTACGACAAGGAACACCAGAAATACATCGATGATATTGCGTCGCGCCGCAAGACCATGGTCAGCACCGGCGACCGCAGCGCCAAGATACGCACCTACAATTACCCGCAGGGGCGCATCACCGACCACCGCATAAACTACACCATTTACAATCTGCAGGCATTTGTCGACGGCGACATCCAGGACGTAATCGACCAGCTGACCATTGCCGAAAACGCCGAAAAACTCAAAGCGGCTGAACTGTAACCTGCGACTGACCGCCATGTCGGTAACATTTATGATTAAACAAGCTCATAATATACATGAAACGTACCGAACTTATAGAAAACATCCGCAGCAAGGGCTCGTTCCTCTGCGTGGGTCTTGACCCTGACATCAAAAAACTGCCGGCTCACCTTCTCAAGGAAGAAAACCCCATTTTCGCTTTCAACAAAGCCATTATCGATGCCACCGCCCCCTATACCGTAGCATACAAGCCTAATCTGGCTTTCTACGAGAGCGAGGGCATCGAAGGCATGAAAGCCCTCGATATGACGGTGAAATATATCAAGGAAAATTATCCCGACCAGTTTGTGATAGCCGACGCCAAGCGCGGCGACATCGGCAACACCGCAGCCATGTATGCCCGCAGCCTCTTTGAAACTCTCGGTGCCGACGCCGTGACTGTGGCCCCATACATGGGCGCCGACTCGGTGACTCCCTTCACCGCCTATGACGACAAATGGACCGTACTGCTGGCCCTTACCAGCAATAAGGGCTACGAGGACTTCGAGCTGATGGAAGACAAGCACGGGCACCGCCTGTTCGAGCGTGTGCTATTCCGCTCGCAGCGCTGGGGCTCACCCGTAAACATGATGTATGTGGTAGGCGCCACCCGCGGTGAACTCATAGCCGATGTTCGCAAGATTGCACAGCGCAACTTCCTGCTGGTACCAGGCGTAGGCGCTCAGGGCGGCAGCCTCGAAGAGGTGGTACGCTACGGCCTGCTGCCCGACGAATGCGGCCTGCTGGTGAACTCGTCGCGCGGCATCATATACGCATCGTCGGGCGAAGACTTCGCACAGGCTGCCGGAGAAGCCGCAAAAAAACTGGCCGGAGAGATGGACACCCTGCTCCGCGAAAACGGTTTTAAATAATTTTTTTGATTAGTGCACAAACTTATCTCGTAAAAAAAGCGTAATTTTGTATGTCGAAAACATATTCCGGCAAATACAATTAAAACCAAACATAAAACTTATTAATCATGACTATCGATCAGTTCAACTTCAATGGCAAAAAAGCCATCGTACGCGTTGACTTCAATGTGCCTCTGGACGAAAACGGCAACATCACCGACGATACCCGCATCCGCGGCGCCCTCCCTACCCTCAAGAAAATTCTTAACGATGGTGGCGCACTCATCATAATGTCGCACATGGGCAAACCCAAAGGCAAGGTGAACCCCAAGTTCTCGCTCGGACAGATCAAGGATGCCGTAAGCAAGGCTCTCGACGCTCCGGTTGAATTCGCCGAAGACTGCGCCAAGGCTGCCGAACAGGCCAGGGAACTCAAGCCCGGCCAGGTTCTGCTGCTCGAAAACCTCCGCTTCTATCCCGAGGAGGAAGGCAAGCCCGTGGGCATCGACAAGGAAGACCCCGCCTATGATGCAGCCAAGAAGGAAATGAAAGAACGTCAGAAGGAATTCGCCAAGACTCTGGCAAGCTATGCCGACGTATACGTGAACGACGCATTCGGCACCGCTCACCGCCGCCACGCATCTACCGCCGTTATCGCCGACTACTTCGACGCCGACCACAAGATGCTCGGCTACCTCATGGAAAAGGAAGTAAACGCTGTCGACAATATTCTCAAGGACATCAAGCGTCCATTCACCGCCATCATGGGCGGCTCTAAGGTATCGACCAAAATCGGTATCATCGAAAATCTCATGGACAAGGTGGACAACCTCATTCTATGCGGCGGCATGACCTACACCTTCGCCAAAGCCAAGGGTGGCAATGTAGGCGCTTCGCTCTGCGAGAACGACAAGCTGCAGCTGGCCCTCGACATCATCGCCAAAGCCAAGGCCAAAGGCGTGAACCTGGTGCTGGGTGTGGACTGTGTGGCCGGCGACGCTTTCAGCAACGACTGCAACACTCAGATTTGCTCGGTAATGGATATTCCCGAAGGCTGGGAAGGCCTCGATGCAGGTCCCGAAACCCGCAAAATTTTCGCCGACGCTATCCGCGGCAGCAAGACCATACTGTGGAACGGCCCCGCAGGCGTGTTTGAATTCGACAACTTCACCGCAGGCAGCCGCGCTATTGCCGACGCCATCGTTGAAGCTACCAAGAACGGCGCCTTCTCGCTCGTAGGCGGCGGCGACTCTGTTGCCTGCATCAACAAGTTCGGTCTGGCCGACGAAGTATCGTATGTATCGACCGGTGGCGGCGCTCTGCTCGAAGCCATCGAAGGCAAGGTTCTCCCCGGCATCGCTGCCATCAAGGGCGAATAATCCTGAACAAAACATTATAATTATAAGGGGTGTGTCTTTATATTATCGACACACCCTCTCTTATTTCTATATGAATCTTTCCGACGAATTTTTCAGCTGGATACAGCAGCACGCGCAGGACGATCCCTCGAAACTGCGGCTTAAAATGCGCGGCAAACTCGTTGGCGGCCTTGATGCTTCGGCAGCCATACTGCAGATTGAATGTCGGCGCAAGTACGCTGCCAAGTTTGCCGATACTCTGGCCGCCGACCCGCACTTCTACTTTCCGGGCGGCATAAACGCCGAACAGGCCACTTCCGACCGTCTGGCACGCTTCCATGCCACGCTCATAGAACCCGGCAAAAAGGTGGCCGACCTGACATCGGGTCTGGGCATCGACGCCATGCATCTGGCGCGTAAAAGCGCTGCGGTAGTAGCCATTGAACAGCAGCCCGAAGTAGCCGATGCCCTGAGGTTCAATGCCGCAAATTCAGGTCTGGGCAATCTTGAAACCGTGTGTGCCGACTGCCGCGACTGGCTCGATATGGCCGGGCACGATTCGCAGGACTGCCTGTTTATCGACCCCGCACGCCGTGCCGACGACGGCAGCCGCGTATATGCCCTCCGGGACTGCCGTCCCGACCTTACGCTGATGCAGGAGTGTATGCTGCAGGTGGCGCCACGCTATATAGCCAAGCTTTCGCCGATGCTCGACATCAGTCATGTGGTGTCGGAGCTGAACTGCGTCAGAAACATAATGGCTGTAGGAACAACCACGGAATGCAAGGAACTGGTGGTGACAGTCGAACGCGGCTATGATGGCGAGCCTATGATACAGGCCTGCACGATATGCGCCGACGGCATGCACTGCGAGGCGTTCACAGCCTCCGACGAACAGGCCGCTGTAGCCACCTATGGCATGCCCGAGCCGGGCGACGTACTGTTCGAACCCTGGCCCGCACTGATGAAGGCGGCTCCGCTTAAACTGCTCTCGCAGCGCTACGGTCTTACAAAACTGGCCGCCAACACCCAGCTTTACTTTACAAAAAAGCAGGCAGTTCCGTCGGCTGTACTGCCGGGAAACTGCCTGGATATTATTGCGGTGCTTCCGTATTCGTCGTCAGAAATCAAGCGGTTTGCGCGCCGCTGGCCCAAGGCATCGGTCACAGCCCGCAACTTCAGAGTGCAGGCCGATGTGCTGCGCCGCAAACTTGGCGTGCGCGACGGAGGCGATGTGCGGGTGTTTGCTGTAAGCGACAACCGAGGCGAACGACGGCTTATCGTCGCATCATGATGCGGGCCATGTCGCGCTTGTCCTCGCGCTCCTTTATGCTCTGACGCTTGTCGTATTCCTTCTTGCCTCTGGCAAGGCCTATCACCAGTTTGGCCAGGCCACGCTCGTTGATAAAGAGCTTCAGGGGCACAATGGTGAAGCCGGCCTCTTTGCCGTCCTTGTCAAGGCGGTCGAGTTCCTTGCGGTTCAGCAGCAATTTGCGGTCGCGCCGGGCGGCGTGGTTATTGTATGTACCATAGAAATATTCTGCTATGTACATGTTCTTGACCCACAGTTCACCGTTGTTCATGTAGCAGAATGTATCGGTCAGACCGGCTTTACCAAGTCTGATCGATTTTATTTCAGTGCCTGTGAGAACTATGCCGGCGGTAAAGGTGTCGACTATGTGGTAGTCATATGTAGCCCGGCGGTTTTTTATGTTTACTTCTTTGAATTTCATGCTGGTATCAATAAGAAAAGTACGTAGTGCAGCAGCAGCGGCATCAGTATCAGCGCAATCACCCCTATGAGCATGAAGCGCATGTCGTCGCCCGGTTTCACTGCCAGATAGCGGTCGGCCTTATACACTATCAATGCAACAAACACCGGCAGTAGTTTGATTAATGTAAGTTCGGCGGGAACACAGTTTTCTATAATCCTGATTATGCCGAGCATGGCTATGGTGTATACCGAACAGGTTTCGATTTTCTTGCGGTTCGGCTCGCCGGACACTATGTTTGGCATCAGCTGCTCGAGTATTAGCGCTGCCAGAAAGTATGCGGCGAAGTATGTGCCGAAGTCCACCACGGCACGCTCGATGGCTGTGACCAGTGTAATGCCGTTGCCGTATAGCATGCGTGCGAAGTTGCTCAGGGCGGCTACACCGAGTATGGGGTAAAGTCCGCGCGAACACAACTCGGCCGGAGCGACCGAAGCCTGCGACACATCTTCCCAGCCTTTGGCCGGCGACAGCATCAGTTGCAGTATATGTTTTAGAAATTGAAGCATTTGTCAGCGTTGTTATTGGTTATTTCGGCTATCCGGTCGGTGCTGATGCCGAATTTTGCTGCCACAGAACCGGCTGTATGAACCAGATATGCCGATTCGTTGCGTCGTCCGCGCCTTGGCACCGGAGCGAGATAGGGGGCGTCGGTTTCGAGCAGCAGCCGGTCGAGGCCTATGGCGGGCAGACTCTCATGGAGGCGTGCGTTTTTAAACGTTACTATGCCGTTGATACCGAACCATGGGTCGAAGTAGCGGCGTATGCGCTCCACGTCGTCGGCAGTGCCTCCGAAACTGTGAAACACCGCCTTTACATCCGGCACCGCCTGCAGCACCTCCAGAGTTTCGTCGAGAGCCTCGCGGCAGTGTATTATCACCGGCAGGCCGCGTTCGGAGGCTGCGCGGGCCTGATATTCGAAAGCGTCCATCTGCTCGCGTCGCATGGTCTTGTCCCAGTACAGGTCCATACCCACCTCGCCGATGGCTATATAACGCCCGGGGGCGGCATCAAGTTCGTGGAGCATGGCGTCGACAATGGAGCGCCAGTGAGCAGGCACCTCGGTAGGATGCAGGCCTATAGCCATGTGTATGTTGTCGGGGAACTGTGCTGCC
>CAJUHX010000067.1 GCA_910586455.1 uncultured Muribaculaceae bacterium
GACGCTCTTTTCACTCCACAAAGATAGCCACGTCCTTAAATTTCTTAGAGGAAATGTACTAAAAATATCCATGCCCGTTTCGCTATCTCCGTTTTTTTTCGTACTTTTGTAGATTAGAAAACAAACTAACTGTATATAAGATGAAATTCGTTGTACAAAGCAAAGCATTCTATAACGCGGCTTCAGCTGTAGGCAAGGTAATCAGCTCCAAGAACGCGCTGATTATCCTCGACAACTTCCTGCTTGAACTCAAGGCCGGCAAGCTCACCCTTACCGGCTCCGACACCGACTCCACCCTGTCGGCAGGTATAGAACTGAGCGACTCGGAGGGCGAAGGCAAAATCTGTCTGTCGTCGCGTACTCTGTCGAACCTGCTCAAAGAGCTGCCCGACCAGGAAGTGACCTTCAACATCAACGACTCGACCTTGGAGGTGGAAATAACCTATCCCGGCGGCACTTTCAACCTTGTGGGTATCAACGGCAACGAATTTCCGGAATACCGTGCCCCCGAGGACCAGGCCGAACCCGTAAAGATAGTGACCGAAGGCAAGCGCATCAGCAAGGCCTTCGACTACACCCTGTTCGCCGTGGCCACCGAGGACTTCCGCGCGCAGATGCAGGGCATATACTTCGATATCTTCGAGGACCACATCAACTTTGTGGCCACCGATACCCGCAAGCTTGTACGCTACACCGACAGCAATATAAAGCCCGGAGTAAAGACCTCGTGCATAGTACCGCCGAAGGCCGCCTCGATTATCCGCAATGTATTCGGCTCCAGCGAAACCATGACCATGGAAATAGGCAGCCGCTCGGCAACCGTCAGCGACGGCCGGTTCACCTTCCGCTGCAGCTTTATGAACGGCAAGTATCCCGACTATAACCGTGTGATACCCAAAAACAACCCCCTGCATCTGGTCGCCGACCGCGTGGGCATGCTCAACCTGGTGCGCCGCGTTAGCATATTCGTCGACGCCGGATACGGCCTGATTAAATTCCGCTTCACCCCCGAGAAGATGCTGCTCAAGACCAGCGACTCGGGTATGTGTACTGCCGGACGCGACCAGATGGCCTGCTCGTTCAGCGGTCAGGAACTCACCATAGGCTTCGGCTCAGAACATATCATATCAATACTCAACGCTCTGCCGGGCACCGATGTCAACGCCGACCTCAGCGACCCCGGACGCCCCGGCTTGTTCTTCCCTACCGAAAACGAGGAAGGCACCGACCTGATTATGCTGCTGATGCCTATGACCGTAAGCGAATTCTAAAAAATAGAAATGAAACTGAAACTCGAACGTCCGGTGGTTTTCTTTGACCTGGAAACCACCGGTACCAATATTCTCAACGACCGCATAGTGGAGCTATCGGCAGTGAAACTGATGCCCGACGGCAACCGAATAATAAAGACCGTGCGTGTCAACCCCACAATACACATCCCCGAAGATGCCTCTGCCGTACACCATATCTACGACGAAGATGTAGCCGACAAACCAACTTTTGCGGCCTACTCCAAGTCGATAGCGCAGTTCTTCTCGGGCTGCGACATTGCCGGTTTCAACAGCAACCGTTTCGATGTTCCCCTGCTCGACCAGGAATTCGAACGCGCCGGCATCGACTTTGATTTCGAAGGTGTACGCTTTATCGATGTCCAGACCATTTTCCACAAAAAGGAGCCACGCACCCTGGTGGCAGCCTACAAGTTCTACTGCGACAAAGACCTTGAGGAAGCCCACAGCGCCAGCGCCGACACCATGGCTACCGTAGAGGTGCTTCTGGCCCAGATGGAGCGCTACACCGACCTGCCCGAAGACATCGACTCACTGAGCGAATTTGCCAGCAACAATCGCCAGGTGGACTTCTGCGGACGGTTGATTTATGATGACCAGAACCGCGAAGTGATAAACTTCGGCAAATACAAAGGCCGTCTGGCCGAAGAGGTGCTGCGCCAGGACCCCGGCTATCTGGCCTGGATAATGAAAGGCGACTTCACCAAAAACACCAAAGATTGTTTCACACGTATACGTAAACGGCTAAATGAGCGCACTCGCAGGTAAACATATAATACTGGGCATCACCGGAGGCATCGCGGCATATAAGTCGGCGGTGCTGCTGCGCCTGCTTATCAAGGCGGGCGCCGAGGTTCAGGTGGTAATCACGCCCAACGGCAAGCAGTTCATAACTCCGGTAACACTGTCGGCCCTCAGCGGCAAACCGGTGATATCGGAATTTTTCACCGCCAACACCGGCGAATGGCACTCGCACGTCGATCTGGGACTATGGGCCGATGCCATGGTCATAGCCCCGGCCACAGCATCGTCGATAGGCAAAATGGCTAATGGCGTGGCCGACAACATGCTCATAACCACCTATCTCTCGTCAAAATGCCCTGTGTTTGTGGCTCCGGCTATGGACCTCGACATGATGGCCCATCCATCCACCACCCGCAATCTGGAGCTGCTGCGCAGCTACGACAATCACATAATTGAGCCCGCTGAAGGCGAGCTGGCAAGCCACCTGGTGGGCAAAGGACGCATGGAAGAGCCCGAGAAGATAGCCGAGGTACTCGAAGCATACTTCGCCTGCCCGCAGCCACTTAAAGGGCTCAAGGCCATGGTTACAGCCGGGCCTACCTACGAACGCATCGACCCGGTGCGCTTCATCGGCAACTTCTCAACCGGCAAGATGGGCTACGCCATAGCCGAATCGTTGCGACGCCAAGGCGCCGATGTGGTGCTGGTAAGCGGCCCCACCGCCCTGCCCGACCCCGCCGGCATACGCACCGTGCGAGTAGAATCGGCCTGCCAGATGCTTGAAGCATGCCGCAACGAATTTGACAGCAGCGATATAGCAGTTTGGACAGCTGCCGTGGCCGACTATGCCCCCGCACACCCGGCCGACAGCAAAATCAAGCGCGAGAAAGCGCAGTTCGACAGCATCGACCTGGTGATGAACCCCGACATCGCAGCCACTTTCGGAAAATGCCGGCGCGACGGCCAGACTCTGGTTGGCTTCGCACTCGAAACCGACCACGGCCCGGAAAACGCAGCCCGAAAGCTAAAGGCCAAGAACCTCGACATTGTGGTGCTGAACTCGCTCAGCGACCCCGGAGCCGGATTCGGAACCGACACAAACAAAATCACCATCTTCGACCACCTCGGCCACTCGGCTGTATTCGGCCTGAAATCCAAAGCTGAGGTCGCAGACGACATAGTGAACTACATAGCAGAATACCGAAATAAGTAAATAAGTGAAAACCTCTCTCATCATCCGTCGTGGTATCGCGGCAGCCGTATTCGGCTGCGCCCTGACATGCGTCGCTCCGGCGCACGCCCAGGAGCTGAACTGCACTGTGGAAGTAAACTCCAGCCAGGTTTCAGGCACGAACAAATCGATGTTCGAAACCCTGCAGTCGGCCATAAACGACTACATGAACACCACCGTGTTTACTAACTCGCAGTTCGCGGCGAACGAAAAAATCGAATGTCGCCTGTTTTTCACCATCAAGGAAGTCGACAACGACAAACTCATCGGCGACCTTCAGGTGCAAAGCACGCGCCCCGTGTACAACACCAACTACACCACCACCCTCATCAACTTCAAGGACAGCAAGATTGAATTCCAGTATCAGGAAGGCGAACCGCTGATTTTCAATATCCAGAGCATGGAGAGTCAGCTCACGGCCATACTCAACTTCTACGCCTACCTGATTCTGGCAGTAGACTTCGACAGTTTCTCTCCCAAGGGCGGCGAGCCATACTTCGACAGGCTCAAAATCATAGTACAGCAGGCTCAGTCGTCGGGCGAAAGCGGCTGGAAAGCCTTCGAAGACACCAAGAACCGCTCGGCGGTACTTAGTTCGTACACCGAGCCGGCAACCTCCGGAATCCGCGAGCTGACATACGACTACCATCGCAAAGGCCTCGACGAAATGAGCCTGAGCCCCGACAAAGGCCGCAAGGTAATCACCGAGTCGCTGGACAAGCTCGCCGCGATATTCAATGCCGCTCCTATGTCGGTGGCTTTGTCGATGTTCAAGGACGCCAAGCTCGACGAACTGGTGAACATCTACTCCAAAGCCCCGCAGGACGAGCGTCAGAAAGCCTACGACATACTTCAGCCGATATACCCCACCGAAAACCAGCGGCTGGAACAAATACGCAAAGGAAGCGAACAATGATTCAGACCCTCCACATAAGCAACTACGCGCTGATTACGCGCCTCGACATCACTTTCCACCCGGGATTCAACATCATCACCGGCGAAACAGGTGCCGGCAAATCGATAATACTCGGCGCTCTGGGCCTGCTGCTGGGCGGTCGTGCCGACATGAAAGCGGTGCGCGACCCTGAACGCAAATCGATAATTGAGGCCATATTCAGCATCGAAGGCTTCGACGCGCTACGGGCCCTACTGCACCGGAACGACATCGACGGAGCCGACGACCCGCAGTGCATACTCCGCCGCGAACTCACCCCATCGGGCCGCTCGCGCGCCTTCATCAACGACACTCCGGTAAATCTGACCCTGCTGCGCGATGCCGCCATACAGCTCGTGGACATACACTCACAGCACCAGAACTTGCTTATTGCTGACCGCGAATATCAACTTGGCATAATCGACTCGCTGGCCGACAACTCCGACCTGCGCCAACGCTACCGTGAGGCATACGGAGCCTATAAGGTGGCTCTGCGCGAATTTTCACAGACTCGCGACATGCTCAACGGCAACCGCGAGGCCACGCAGCTGTGGCAATTCCAGCTCGAACAGCTGCAACAGGCACAGCTGCAGCCCGGCGAACAGGCCGACCTCGAAGCCGAACGCGAACTTCTGACCAACGTAGGCGACATAAAGGAAAACATAGTCGAGGCCCTCGACTCGCTTTCGTACAGCAACGACAACGTTCTCAGCGCTCTGTCCTACGCCGTGTCGCGCTGTCGCGCAGCAGCACCGCACATCGAAGGCGGCGACGCTCTGGTAGAGCGCCTTGAGTCGGCCCGCATCGAAATACAGGACATCACCGAAAGCCTCGAAGCCAACAACGGCGGTCTGCATGCCGACCCAGACCGCCTCATCGAAGTGGAAGACCGCCTTAACCGCCTCTATTCGTTACAGAGCAGCTACCGCTGCGACACCGTGGAGCAGCTTATTGCGCTGCGCGACGACCTGGCGGCACGTCTGGAGGCCATTGACAATTCCGACGAAGTGCTGCACGAGCTCGAAAACAAGGCGAGGCGTGCAAAAAAGGAAGCCATGCTGCTGGCACAGGAATTATCGAACTCTCGCCGCAGTCATGCCGCCCTGTTCGCGGCACGCCTCAAAGAGCGCGCCACGCCCATGGGAATGCAGAATCTGCGCTGCGAAATAAGCATGAGCACCGGCAAACTCACCCCCGACGGCATCGACGTAGTTGAGTTTCTGTTCGCCTTCAACAAAAATCAGACCCTGCGCCCCGTGGCAGGTACAGCCTCGGGCGGCGAAATAAGCCGCCTGATGCTCTCCATCAAGTCGATTACCGCCGAGAGCATGCACCTGCCCACCATAATATTCGACGAGGTCGACACCGGAGTGTCGGGCGAGGTAGCCACACGCATGGCCGATATGATGAAAGACATATCGGGCAACATACAGGTGATTACCATTACCCACCTGCCCGCCGTAGCCGCCCGCGGCGACGTACAGTTCAAAGTCTACAAACAGGACGACGAGGACTCCACATTTACCAGCATACGCCGTCTGGGCGATGCCGAGCGAATCGAGGAAATCGCCGCCATGATAAGCGGCGACAACGCCGACGAGGCCGCCCGCGTGACTGCCGCCAAGCTTTTAGGCTTCAAATAGAGTAATTTTATTGCACCACTTGTATAGAAGAATAATCCCCATGCAAGTGGTGCAACATATTATTTTTCCATTATGATATTCCCTAATAACTTTACAGCGGGCAAATACTTCTCCGGAGTTATGAAATGTGCAAAGCGAGGAGTATCATTATCTTCAATTTTGATTCTATAGTTTACTATACCGGTAACACTATTGGCATTGACGTACATATCGAACATCCTTGAAAACAACCTGCTTCTATATTCTTGAGGTGTAAGTTCAGTATGATGGCGAGCGACATCAATCAAATCATCGCAATAGAAACACAATACAGCGGTATCATTTTCATCCATAAATCTAAAAAGCACATCGCATATCGCTTTCAGTGTTTTTTACACCAACGGTACCTTCTCCCGAAATACTGACTAATGTCACATCATAAAAAACAAGCGTCAGCGTGAGCGGGTCATCAGTGAACGCTTGCATATTTTCGGTATCATAATACGAAAGGGCGACCCTTACCAGATCGCCCTTTTCGTTTTGTATATCAAAAGATATGTCCATATTACACTTTTACTGTAAAGACACATTCTTTTTTCTTCATCAGCTTTTCGACCTGCTGACGTTTCTTTTCTCTCAGGGAATCAAAGACTTGAATCATCCTTTGAGATGGCTTGTTAATCGTGATGGTTCGAGTCATATCTGTTAGTTTTAATGTTTGTTGATTGATTGTCGCAAAGTTACGATTTTTCTCTATAGTCGCAAACTTTTGTATTAGAAATTCTCTATTTTTTATTTAAGGAACATTTAAGGAACATCTATAATACCCGATATGTTCATATTAAATATCAGTTCAAATTTTAATACACTCTCAACAAATAGTTTTGCCTGGAACGAGTATTTCTCAATTCAATAACTCCTCAATATTGACATTCGGAAAAAGAGCGCTCACTTGTGCGTCATCAAGCACTACCGAACACACCCCGTTATCCAATTTCATTTTTACGACCGGCGTTGATACTACCTGCCCGTTCACACTTATGACTATTCTTTTATCAAGATTGCCCTCGGTTATTTCTGAATACCTGGAAGTATCATAAAAATTGAACGGCATTGTCACACCCTCTTCACCGGGATAATGAAGCAGTTCTGAGATGTGTACTGTTTCTTCAATAAGACAGGGTGATATCGTATCTGCCTCACATCCGTTTTCAGTAGTTGAATAAATTGCGACTTTAACGTCTTGGTCAACTCCGATTTTAGCCGGACCCGCTGCTTTGTCATTGCAAGCTATGGCTATAAGACTGACCATACTCGCAAACAGAACTGTAATAAATGAATTTCTTGTTTTCATATGTTTAATTATTCGACTCCGTTCCGGTAGCCTATTATATCTAATTGCCTGATGTTGCTCCTATACCACATAAATTCAAGGCCGAAGCAAATAACAGTCACCCCCCATACCATATACATATCCGATGTATTTATAAAAGGAGGTATTAAGGAAAGCCATATCAGCAATGGGACTATCAGGATACTTATGAGCAATTCGATTTTCCGGTAGCGTTTCTTTATGCTCACGATAGCCGCCAATATTTCGGCATTGGAATCCTCCCACAAATTGACTCGTTTAATGGCTATGTATAGTCCAATACCACAAATGATTCCTATAACAATAACAGCACAGAACGAAACAAGCCATAACACCGGTAGCTTTGCAGGAGACCACAAATGTGATGTAGCCAAAAGGACTATACATACAAATGAAAACAGTTCTCCCAAGAATACCTTTCTTAAAAGACGCGACTTCACATCATTTTTTTGAGCAAGACATGCATTGTCTTTCTGAGGACTTCCGATACTTTTAATCTCCGGTTTTACAGATTGCCATGTGGCCTTTAATTCTTCAAGTTCCATATTAAGCCTCCTTTTTCGATGAAATTCTTTCCTTTATTCTGTGCAGTCGTGATGCGACTGTATTCCTCGGTATACCCATATTAATGGCGATTTCGTCATAGCTTAACTCATCAAGCCACATTAATATCAAGGCTTTATCCATAGGATTGAGTTGAGCGATCAGAGAGTAAAGCCATTCTAATTTTTCCTTTATTTCATTATCATTTTCATCTTGAAAATGAACTATAGGCATTTCATCAAAAGAAATTGTTTTAACCTTTGGGGTGAGTTTTCTCAAAGTAAACAGACATGTATTGATACATACCTTATATACCCAAGTCGATTCAGAACTCTCTTGCCGAAAATTGCGATATCCCTTATACAGCGAAATCAAGACTTCCTGCCTTATGTCATCAAATGGCACCTTGTTTGAGGCATAAAAGAAGCAGACACTGAAAATTATCTTTTCATACCGTCCGACCATCGCGGTAAAGGATTGATTATAGTCCGGGGTATTCATAATTCGTTTCTCTTTACAAAGTTAGTTGCAATTTTTTATAAATAGTTCCATGCAACGATAAAAAAGGAAAACAAACGGACCGGACTGACGAAAAATAAAGCAGCCGTAATAACAATATGGTTCTATAGCCGGGCTATGGGCCTATGGTCAATTTTCTATGGCATCGCCCATTCTGTGCAGAATAAATGCTTCTGCCGGTGAATGACGGCGAGGACGCCGTCACAACTACACACGGCGGATTTTGCCGTTGGCGGTGCGCGGCAGTGCGTGCACACAGTATATCAGTTGGGGCTTGCGGCGCCCGAGGCCGAGCGAATCGATGGCTTGCTGAAGCTGTGGCAACATGTTGTGCGGAGCTTCGGCTACCAGCACAGGCACTTCGCCCCATTTGTCGTCCGGCTCGGCCTTTATATAGAACGGTACTTTAAGTACGGCCTGCAGACAGCACTCGAGTTCTTCAGCCATAATCTTTATGCCTCCGGAGTTAATTACATTGTCGGCGCGGCCGAGCCATCGGAAACGACCGGAGTCGAGCAGTTCGACCACGTCGTTGGTCTGTAATGTGCCGAACGACATGCTGTCGGCTGTAATGCGCAGACAATCACGGCTGTCGATGCTGAAACTGATACCCGGCATGGCGCTGTATATGCCCTGAGGATCGATGGCGTCGGACAAGGCTACATGGCTGCATGTTTCGGTCATGCCGTAAGTGCAGAACGCGGCGAAAGGCATGCCTGCAAGCATGCGTCGGCGTGTATCGTCAAGACGCGCTCCGCCTATGATTACATTTCGGATATGATGTGCGTTGGCATCGGATACGATGCTGTCGACCTGCGACGGCACTATTGCCAGAAGGTCGACCGATTCGTTGATTTCTATGCGGTTGCTTACCGGCAGTTCGATCAGACGGCATCCGGCCTCAAAGGCGCGTACTGCCATCATTTTTCCGGCTATATAGTCCATCGACAGCGGTATGGCCAGCACGGAGTCCGATTTAATACCGAATCGGCTGTTGGTGGCACGTGCCGACAGCCGCATATCAGCTTTTAACAGCCGTATTTCCTTTGGTGTGCCGGTACTGCCCGAGGTATGGGCTACAATGTATGGCTCGGGCGAAAGCCATTGCCGGCGAAATTCATCGAGTGTCATTGCCAATGCAGCGAGTCAAGCAGGTTATAGTCGAATTGCATGGGTCCGCCATAGAGTGCGGCGTCGTGCATATTCAGGCACGAGCCTATGTTGTCGGTATAAATCTGTCCGGTGCCAAGCCCCTGCGGTATGTCGAGTGGATATTGGCTGACGAATGCGGCCAGATAATAGAGTCCGACGCTGCTTTCAAGAGCCGATGTCAGCCACCAGCCTATACCTTCCTGCAGTGCCAGACGTCGCCAGCTGTCGGATTCCTTCAGGCCTCCGCAAAGTGTAGGTTTAAGAATAATGTATGCCGGACGTATCTGACGCAACATCGCCAGCTTCTCGGCATCGCTGCGCAGGCCTATGAGGTCTTCGTCGAGGGCGATGTCGATAGGCGATGTGCGGCACAGTTCGGCCATGAGTCCGTACTGCCCCTGGCGTACCGGCTGTTCTATGGAGTGTATGCCGAACGGCGAGAGGCGCTCCAGATGTTCGGCCGCGTTTTCGGGTGAGAAGCTGCCGTTGGCGTCGAGCCGAATTTCGAGTTCGTCGGGGGTGAATTGTCGGCGAATGGCACGGATGAGGTCGAGTTCGTCGTCGAAGTCTATGCCTCCGATTTTCAGTTTCAGCACTTTGAATCCCTGCTGCAGCTTGGCGGCTATGGCCTGCTGCATGGTGTGCTTGTCGGCCATCCATATCAGGCCGTTGATTGCTATGCCGCTGTGGCCGCGTGTCCATGTATTGTCGGGCAGGGGCATGTGCAGCATATCGGCGGCGCATCGCACTGCCGAGGATGTCACGCTGCTGTACGGCAGTGTGCCGCCGCAGTATGCCTTAAGCTGGGCAAGAAAATCGGCCCGCGATTCCGGAGCCAGCGACTCGAAAAAGTTGGCTTCGGCATAACGTCGGCCGGATGGCATGGAGGCGTCGGGGCGGCGCAGCAGGAATGTGCTGCGCCGTTGCATGACCTCACGCGAGGTACGTGCCGTAAAACCGAATGTAAGCGGGTATTCGGTCCACTCAGTAGCCGCCATCAGCCGGGGAACTGGGGGAAACTGTCGAAGTCGGGGTCACGTTTTTCAAGGAATGCGTTTTTGCCTTCCTGCGCCTCGTCCATAAGGTAATACATCAGAGTGGCGTCGCCTGCAAACTCCATAAGGCCATGCTGACCGTCGAGTTCGGCATTGAGAGCACGCTTAATCATGCGTATGGCAAAGGGCGAGCGCTTCATTATTGTTTCGCACCACTCCACTAC
>CAJUHX010000068.1 GCA_910586455.1 uncultured Muribaculaceae bacterium
TTAGGCATAATGGAAACAATACGGAGCGCTTCGGCATCTAAAGAAGGTGTACGGCAGTTTTGATTGAGTCGCCTCTGATAATGAGCTGCCCCGGGATGCGGTTTTGCTTGCCATGTTCCATTCTACGATTATAATTCTCCAAAATGGGAGTTAAGAATCGTTTGGATTTGGTAGTGAAGAGAACTACACCGCCCAATCGTGGACTGAAAATTTTCGTGATATTTTCGTCCTTTATGACTTCCATGCGTTCAATATCATCTTGTGGAATAGAATCCAAATCCTGCAATTGAACTTCGACCCCATCAACTATGAATACTGGCATATTGATTGAATCGCAAGCATTGATATTGCAGCATCTCTCTACATTGCAAGAATCCGGGCTGAGTTCTTGGGCATTTGCGTCGATTGCTTTTTCACAAGAAGCAAAGGAACTAATGGAAGCTGGCGCAAAGCAGGCAACCATAATGACGCTAAATAAAGTATTCAATTTATGTTTCATACCGATTTTGATTGATTGTGTTTGTGCAAAGTTCGGCATTAAATTCCGATTTCGACTTATCTCCGTGAGGTTCAAATTGTCGAGATAGGAGTTGAAGCGAGCCATCGGATCAAATTTTACACAAAATTAGTGAAAATCGGCAAGATACGGGGTATAATCAGAGGAAAATTTTTGCCCATTTTCGGGCTGCATCGCTCAGAAGCCTGTATGCGTCGTCGGGCGAGGGTAAGGCCTGACCGTCGGGTGTCACTTGAATGAAGCGTGAATCGCTGAGTCCGTCGGCGATTTTTCCGCCGAAGGCTATTACCGGAATTTGCAATTTTTCACATTTGCGCAGTATGCTGCCCACTACTTTTCCGCCGAGGCTCTGTTTGTCGATGCAGCCTTCGCCTGTTGCAACGAGCCTGACGCGGCTCCAGTCGACGGGCAGGTGGTCGAGTATGTAGCCGGCTCCGAGTGTGGCTCGGCAGCCTGCTACTGCCGTCAGTGCGTATCCGGTGCCTCCGCCGGCACCGTCGTATGGTGATGTGCCTCCGAGCAGGCTGTGCAGATGCTGCAGTGAATGTCGGATTGTTTTTGTGTCGTCGGCTGTGGCTCCTTTCTGTGGCAGGAAGTCGAGGGCTGTGAGCGGGCCGTCGGTCAGGGCGGCTTCGACGTCGGACAGTATGAGCAGACGGCGGCGCAGCAGTGTGGTGTTGATGTCCGAGAGGTCGGCGTGTGCTATGCGGCTGATTGAGTCGGGGGTGGCCCCCTGCGGCATGAGGCTGCCGTCGCTGCTGTAGAAGCGGGCTCCGAGTGCCTGCAGCAGTCCGGCTCCGCCATCGGCGGTTACGGTACCTCCGAGGGCTACGTATATTGTGTCGTTGCGGGTGTCCAGGGCGTTACGAATGGCGCTGCCGAGGCTGTATGAGCTACGTTGAGTCAGGGGCAGCGCGCGCAGCGGGCTGTTGTGGCCTATTATGGCGGCGCTTTCTATTACGTGTTTGCCGGGCATGGCGGCCGCTGTGCCTTCGCCGCCGTCGGCCATGGGCAGGCACAGGCATTCGCCACCGAGGCCTTCGGCTATTGCGCATGCGGCGCGTGCGGCGGTGAGGGTGCCGCGAAATTTGTCGGGAATTATCAATTTCATTGCACAAAGTTAATGATATGTCGGCAATTTTTTGCAATTTTGCAAAACAAAAACATAAGACATGAAGACCGAACTCATTCTGATAAATATATCGGGTTACGACCGTCCGGGCGTGACCTCGTCGCTGACCGATATCCTTGCCGGCTACAATGCTGATATCATGGATATAGGCCAGGCCGATATTCACCACTCGCTGTCGTTAGGCATACTTATCAAGACCAATTCGCGTGTGTCGGGCGATATAATGAAGGACCTTCTGTTCAAGGCATATGAGTTAGGTGTGAAAATAAGGTTCACGCCTATTGCGCCGGAGGCTTACGAGGAGTGGGTGGGCCAGCAGGGCAAGAACCGCTGGATTATAACCATACTTGGCCGCACGCTTACTGCTCGCCATATAGCGCTGGTGTCGGATGAGATAGCGCGTCAGGGCATGAATATCGACGGTATACAGCGCCTTACTGGCCGCCAGCCGCTGAACGACGACGAGCAACCGCGTTCGAAGTCGTGTGTGGAGTTTTCGGTACGCGGCAATCCGGCAGATGATTCGGCCATGCGCCGCCGCTTTATGCAGATTGCCTCGGAGGAGGATTTCGATATTTCGATGCAGGAGGATAATGTGTACCGCCGTTGTCGCCGTCTGATTTGCTTTGATATGGATTCGACGCTGATAGAAACGGAAGTAATAGACGAACTGGCTGTGCGCGCCGGCGTGGGCGACCAGGTAAAGGCTATCACCGAGCGTGCCATGCGGGGCGAGATAGATTTCTGCGAAAGTTTCCGCGAGCGTGTGGCTCTGCTTAAGGGACTTGATGAAAGTGTGATGCGCGAGATTGCCGAGAATCTGCCTATTACCGAGGGTGTGGAGCGGCTGATGCAGGTACTGAAACGTACCGGCTACAAGACTGCCATACTTTCGGGCGGCTTCACTTACTTCGGCAATTATCTCAAGCAGCGCTTTGGTTTCGACTATGTTTATGCCAATGATTTGGAGATAAGCGACGGCAAGCTCACCGGCCGTTATCTGGGCGACATTGTCGATGGCAAGCGTAAGGCCGAGTTGCTGCGTATCATAGCGCAGGTGGAGAATATCAATATAAAGCAGACAATTGCCGTAGGCGACGGTGCCAACGACCTGCCCATGCTGGCTACCGCCGGTCTGGGCATAGCTTTTCATGCCAAGCCTAAGGTGAAGGCTACCGCAGGGCAGTCGCTGTCGACCATAGGGCTCGACGGTGTGCTTTATTTTCTTGGATTTAAAGATTCATTTATAAACTGATGCGCAAGCTGCTTACGTTTATTGTTGCGATTATTGCCATGTTTGTGCCGGCTATGTGTGTTGCCGAGTCGGGCAAGGATGAGGGCACGGTACGTGGCAGTCAGTCGGTGGGCATGGTGCTGAGCGGCGGAGGCGCCAAGGGTATTGCCCATATAGGTGTGATTCGTGCGCTTGAAGACGCCGACATACCAATCGACTATGTGTGCGGCACTTCGATGGGTGCTATAGTCGGCGGCTTGTATTCCGCCGGATACACTACCGACGAGATGCTCGACCTGATATTGTCGAAGGGTTTCTCGTACTGGTCGACCGGTAAAATAGACCCTTCGCTGTGCTATAATTTCACGATGCCCGAGCCTACGCCGGCATTGTTCAGCTTTAATGTGGGCGGCAAGGCTGACAGCATTCAGAACGCTGTGCCGGCCTCGCTGATATCCCCCATACCCATGAACTTTGCCTTTATGGAGCTTTTTGCCGGATTTACGGCGCAGACCGGTGGTGATTTCGATAGTCTGATGGTGCCGTTCCGCTGTGTTGCCTCCGATGTGGCCGCTCACCGCAAGGTGGTGCTGGGGCATGGCAGCCTGGGCGATGCCATACGCTCGTCGATGAGTTTTCCGGCGGTGTTTCAGCCTACTAAATTCGACGGCATGCTTCTTTACGACGGTGGTATATACGACAATTTTCCGGTTGATGTGATGCGCTCGACCTTTGCGCCCGATGTGATGATAGGTGTGGATGTGTCGTCATCCGACAGCGGGCCTCAGACATCGTTGTTTGACCAGATAGAGAATCTGGTGGTGCAGAATGCCGACTATTCACTGCCTGCCGAAGAGGGCGTTAAAATAAAGGTTGACGTAGATCAGTTCGGCCTGCTTGACTTTCCGAGAGCCCGCGAAATCTACAGGATAGGCTACGACAAGGCCATGTCGATGATTGACAGCATAAAGGGGCGTATACAAACCCGTATGCCAGCCGAAGCCCGCAAGCTTAGGCGCGAGGTGTTCAAGTCGCAGACTCCCTTTCTGCGCTTCGACAGTGTGAGTGTGACAGGCGCAACCCGGGGCCAGAACGAATATATAAAGCACCTGTTCGAGCTTCAGGAGGGTGATACCATAAATGTGGCCGATGCGCGCGAGTCGTTTTATAAAGCTGTGTCGTCGGGTAAGCTCCGCGACCTCGGTGTGCAGGCACGCTACAATAGTGGCAACGGGCTGTTTGCGCTCGACCTCGACGCATCGGTGAAGGATGACTTCCGCCTTGGCATCGGCGGCTGGATAACGTCATCTGCCAACAGCTATATATACCTGTCGGGCGGCTATTCGCGGCTGAGTTTCAACTCGCTGTCGGCCAATGTCGATGCCTGGATAGGTCAAAGCTATATGGCAGCAACGGTCAACGGCCGCATAAATCTGCGTGCAGGCATACCCGCCTCGCTGGCTTTGCAGGGAGTGTTCAGCCGCAAGCGCTTCAGCGAGAGCGACCGATTCTTTTTCGAGGACGCTACCCCCACCTTTGTACTCAATTATCAGTATTTCGGCAGGCTGCGCCTAAGCGCCCCTGCAGGCCGCTCGGGAGTGGTGGAGCTGGGATGCGGCTACGGCCATCTGTACGACAGTTTTTATCAGCAGATTCCCGGTCAAGAATACCGCAACGGGCGCGACCGAGCCTACCACAATCTTGGGCAGGTCTATCTGCGCTATACAGCCAATACGCTCAGCTCGCCCAACTATCCGGTGAGCGGCTACAGCTACAATATGTCGCTGATGGGGCTGATGGGCCGTTACCATATGGACAGCGCCTTGTCGCCGCTCTACGAAGTCAGCGGCAAGACACCGCGCTGGGTTCAGCTGAACCTGCGAGCGCGTCATTATCTGGCATTGCAGCCACACTGGTCGCTGGGCTTCGAGAGCGATATAATGCTTTCTACCCGCGGACTATACCACGACAACTACGCGGCATCGGTGATAAGCGCTCCGCAATACACCCCCACGCCGTCGAGCTATAATACATTCAACCCCGACTTCCGAGCCAATAGCTATATAGGCATAGGCGTGGTGCCGGTGTACCGTTTCAACGATAATCTGAGCCTGCGTCTGAACGCCAACGGTTTTGCTCCATTGCGCAAGATATGCCGCGACGCATCCACCCCCAATGCCGCCGGCGTATGCTACGGACAGTGGTTCGCCGACCCGCAGCTGCTGTGCGAGCTGTCGGCAGCGTATACATTTCCGTTTGCCACACTCAGCGCATACGCCAACTACTGTACCGCTCCGGCGCATAACTGGAATTTCGGCATTTCGTTCGGCATATTCCTTCAGGCTCCCGACTTTTTAAGATAGAACACAATATGAAAATAGCAGTTGCAGGAACCGGTTACGTAGGCTTGAGCATAGCCACTCTGCTTGCCCAGCACAACAGTGTCACCGCTGTAGATGTAGTTCCGGAGAAAGTAGACATGATAAACCGGCGCATCTCGCCCATACGCGATGAATACATCGAGCAGTTTCTGAAAGAGAAAGAGCTCGACCTCAGAGCCACCACCGACGGGGCGCAGGCTTATGCCGATGCCGACTTTGTGGTTATAGCCACGCCGACGAATTATGACCCGATACAGAACTATTTTGATACCTCGCATGTAGAAGAGGTCATCGACCTTGTGATGGCGGTTAACCCGTATGCGGTAATGGTGATAAAATCGACAGTACCGGTAGGCTATTGCCGCTCGATGTATCTGAAATACGCCCGACAGGGAGCGGACAAGCTGAATCTGCTTTTTTCGCCTGAATTTTTGCGCGAAAGCAAGGCGCTGTACGACAATCTTTATCCGTCGCGCATAATCATGGGAGTGCCCAAACAGATTGAAGCCGAGCGCTTTTCGGCCGAGAACGAAGCCATCGGCCGTATAGCCGACATCGAAGCGTTGCGTATAGCCGCCGAAAGCTTTGCCGCACTGCTGCGCCATGGGGCAATAAAAACCGACATACCTACGTTATACATGGGTACAAAAGAGGCAGAGGCCGTAAAACTTTTTGCCAATACATATCTGGCGCTGAGAGTGAGCTACTTCAATGAACTCGACACTTACGCCGAGGTAAAAGGCCTTGATTCCAGGGCTATTATAGAAGGAATCGGGCTTGACCCGCGTATAGGTACCCACTACAACAATCCGTCGTTCGGCTATGGCGGCTACTGTCTGCCGAAAGACACCAAGCAGCTGCTTGCCAACTACGCCGATGTGCCGCAGAACATGATGAGTGCCATAGTGGAGAGCAACCGCACCCGCAAGGACTTCATAGCCGACCAGGTGCTGAAAAAAGCCGGCTACTACGACTACAGCTCGGCAAACACCTATGGCCGCGCTCCGGAACACGAATGTGTGATAGGGGTGTACCGGCTGACGATGAAGTCGAACTCCGACAACTTCCGCCAGTCGTCGATTCAGGGAGTGATGAAGCGCATAAAGGCCAAGGGAGCCAAAGTGATAGTGTACGAACCTTCACTTGCCGACGGAGTCCGCTTTTTCGGCAGTGAAGTGGTCAACGACCTTGAGCGTTTCAAAAACGAGTGCGCGGTTATACTTGCCAACCGCACCTGTCGCGAGCTCGACGATGTGTCTGCGAAAGTTTACTCCCGCGACCTGTTCGCCCGTGACTGACAGCTGCTGCCACGCCTGTACCATTAAGACAATACCTGATGATAATTTGGGTATTTATGATTTTTTTAGTAATTTTGCAAATAGAACAATCTTGATTAAAAGAAAACATCACTGTACAGAATGAAAGCATGCTTTATGGGGCTTGGCTACATCGGCCTGCCTACCGCAATAATCGCAGCGCGCCACAATATAAAAGTTCATGGAGTTGATATAAACGCAGATGTGGTTGAGAAGACCAATGCCGGTGAGCTCCACATTATTGAACCCGGCCTTGGCGAAATGCTCAAGGAAGTGGTGAGCAATGGTTCACTTTATGCCGCCTCCTCGCCGGCGGAATCCGACGCTTACTTTATGGTAGTGCCCACACCGTTCAAGGGCAACAACCACCAGCCCGACCTGTCGTATGTCGAGGCGGCAACCCGCGCCGTGATTCCCTTTCTCAAGGCCGGCGACCTCTATGTAATAGAGTCGACCTCGCCGGTAGGCACTACCGAGAAGATGGCAGAGCTGATTTTTGCCGAACGTCCGGAACTTAAAGACAAAATCTATATAGCCTACTGCCCCGAGCGTGTTCTGCCCGGCAATGTAATATACGAGCTGGTGCACAACGACCGCGTGATAGGCGGCATCGACGAGCCATCCACCCGCAAGGCTATGGAATTCTACTCCATATTCGTCAAAGGCACCCTGCATCCGACCAACGCCCGGACAGCCGAGATGTGCAAACTTACCGAGAATTCCTCGCGCGATGTACAGATAGCCTTTGCCAACGAACTGTCGTTTATCTGCGACAAAGCCGGTATCAACGTGTGGGACCTTATAAGCCTGGCCAACAAGCATCCGCGTGTAAACATACTGCAGCCCGGCTGTGGAGTGGGCGGACACTGCATAGCCGTGGACCCATATTTCATAACATCGGCTTATCCTGAGGAAGCAAAGCTTATAGCAACCGCTCGCCGCGTAAACGACTATAAGGCCGACTGGTGCGCCGAAAAGGTTGTAAACGCATTGCTGCGCTTCGAACTCGAACACGGACGCAAACCCGTGGTGGCTATGATGGGCGTGGCGTTCAAACCCGATATCGACGACTTGCGCGAAAGTCCCGCCAAGTATATCATAACCAAAGTGATGCATTCATCGAACAATGCACGTATAATGGTGGTGGAGCCTAACATCAAGGAGCATCATGTGTTTAAACTTACCGACTACCGCGAGGCTTATGACAAGGCCGACATTGTGGTGTTCCTGACCGCACACACACCGTTCAGGCAATTGCCGTGGACCGATGAGAAGATTATACTCGACTTCTGCGGCATATTCAAAAAGTAATAAATGGAAAAAATAAAGCTGCGTAACGTAGAAGTATATCCCTTCAGGAGTGCCGACGACCTCATAGACTATGCCGACGAACACAAAGGCATACTTGTGGCCGTCAACGCCGAGAAAATATTGAACGCCAACGAGGTGACGCTGCCCATAATCAACGGCAACATTGCCTATTGCGACGGCTCCGGCGCCGTGCTGGCAGCACACCAGAAGGGTGCGCCGCAGGCGGTGAAGATAGCCGGCTGTGAATTATGGCTGAAGATAGTGGAGCGCTTTGCAGGAAAGCGCTCGTTCTACATTATCGGCGGCAAAAAAGCCGTGAACGATGCCACAGTGGAGCGCCTGCGCCACGACTATCCGGGCATTGACATAGTAGGCCACCGCGACGGCTATCTGCGCACAGCCGATGAACGCCGTGCGCTCATCGACGATGTCGCAGTCAGTAAGCCCGATGTGGTTTTCGTGGCCATGGGTTCGCCGGCACAGGAAATACTGATGTCCGAAATGCTTGCCCGCCACAAAGCCATATATCAGGGGCTCGGCGGCAGCTTCGACGTTTATACCGGTGTAGTAAAGCGGGCGCCGAAATGGTGGATTGACCATAACGCCGAGTTTGCCTACCGCCTTATTCGCCAGCCCAAGCGCATTACACGCAATGCTAAATTCGTGAAATATGCCTGGTGGCTGCTCTGGAAAAAATTCTGACAGATGAAAAAAGTAATGCTCATATTCGGCACACGGCCCGAAGCCATAAAAATGGCTCCGCTTGTAAAGGCATTCCAGGCCCGTGCCGACCAATTCGAAACCATAGTTACCGTAACCGGACAGCACCGCCAGATGCTCGATCAGGTACTTGACCTGTTTGAAATCACGCCCGACTACGACCTCGACATCATGAAGCCCGGCCAGGACCTCTTCGACGTAACCTCGCGTGTACTCACCGGCATGCGCGACGTTCTTGACCGAGCCAAGCCCGACCTGGTACTCGTACACGGCGATACCTCGACATCGACTGCAGCTGCCCTTGCGGCATTCTACCGTCAGATTCCGGTCGGACACGTGGAGGCCGGACTGCGTACCGGCGACATATATTCGCCATGGCCCGAGGAGATGAACCGTCTGATTACAAGTCGTATAGCCACACTTAATTTCTCTCCTACCGAGCAGGCCCGCCAGAATCTGCTGTGCGAGAATGTGGCGCCGGAGAAAATCGCTGTTACCGGCAATACTGTAATCGACGCATTGCAAATGGTTGTAGACAAAATCGAAAATACTCCCGGTCTGGAAGACGAAGTAAAACGCCGGATAAAGGATTCGGGCTACGACCTTGGCCTTCAGGACAGTGGCCGCAGGCTGATACTTATCACCGGCCACCGCCGCGAGAACTTTGGCAACGGCTTCATGCGTATCTGCCACGCCATCAGAGAACTTGCCGCCAAATATCCCGATGTTGACCTGCTTTATCCCATGCACCTCAACCCAAATGTGCGCAAACCCATTGCCGAGGTGTTCAGCGGTAATACACCTGCGAACGTGCATTTCATAGAGCCGCTCGAATATCTGCCGTTTGTGTATCTGCAAAAGCGCAGCTATCTGATTCTGACAGACAGCGGCGGCATACAGGAAGAAGCTCCATCTCTTGGCAAGCCGGTACTGGTGATGCGCGAGGTGACAGAGCGCCCCGAAGCCCTTGAGGCCGGTACAATCCGCCTGGTGGGCACCGACGACCGCAAGATTGTCGACGAAGCATCGCGCTTCCTCGACGATGCGGCTTACTATCATGCCAATTCGCTTATAGCCAACCCGTATGGCGACGGGCAAGCCTGCTCCAGAATCATTGATTTCATCAAGTTGTGAGGGCGTCCCGCCGTCACCCGTAAGCGGTGGGATAAAAATGACTTGCCTTGTGTGAGCGTCGCCCGTCGGGGACGACGGGCGAGTACGAACGTTTGTACGTCCCCGTCGTTCCCGACGGGGGCTCAGTGCGAGGTTTCTGCCTGAATGTCACGCTGATGAACGACGGCGGCCCGCCGTCGCAACCCGGTGTGTTATTTCTTACGTTTTCTAAGAGAATGTTTGAATTTAAACCAAATTAAACATTAAGTGGCATAACAAACCCT
>CAJUHX010000069.1 GCA_910586455.1 uncultured Muribaculaceae bacterium
ATTGTGAACGACCCGCGCTATGGCGACCTCGACATAATACTTTCCGGCCCCATACCTCCGAACCCGGCCGAGCTCCTTGCTTCGAAGAAGGTCGACGAATTCTTTGAACAGCTGCGTGGAATGTACGACTACATAATTGTGGATACCGCTCCGGTTGGACTCGTGAGCGATACCTTCACACTCGACCGTGTGGCCGACGCTACCATATACGTATGCCGAGCCAACTATACCAAGCGCTCCGACCTCAACTTCGCCAACACCGTGTACGAACAGCATCGACTGCACAAACTGTCGCTGGTAGTGAACGGTACCGCAATGAAGAAGACATACGGATACGGTAACAAGTAAAGCTGCTGCCCCGAAATGTTGGAAAAGTACAAATTTTTCTATAGCATATACATTATCACATTCTGGATAATGATGTGCTGGGGCTTTGTATCCCAGGAATTTTTACCTTTTCTACAGTCGCTCGATTCAGCCGTACTGCTGTTAGGCGACGCCGTGCTGATAATGCTGGGCATCGTTATGATGCGCAACCGCGGAGATTTTGTGTTTCTGACGGTGTATCTGCTGATGGCTTTCATATCTACCATATTGGTAAACAAGGTAGGGATGATACACTATCTCAATGGCGCGCGCGACTTTATCGGGCTGCTGTTTGTGGTGCCTATAGTACGCTGGTTTCTGATGTCGGACCGTAAGGCCGATTTCTGCAGGTCTATGGACCGGCAGTTGCGTGTGTGGCTCTATGTGCAGGCATTCTGTCTTACCTGGCAGTTTGTAAAATACGGAGCCAACGATGCCGGCGGCGGCTCGTTCGGCTATGGCAGTTCCGGCATGGTGTCGACTCTGATTTATGCGGTTTCGTTTTACTTTGTAATCCGCCGCTGGGACTACGACAACATCTGGCAGAGCATAAAGCAAAACAAGGAGTATCTTATACTGTTGTATCCGACACTGTTGAACGAAACCAAAATTTCGTTTGCATATCTGCTTATATATATAGTGCTGTTGGTGAAGGTCGACAGGACGCTGTTTATAAGGTCGATATTCATGGTCCCTATTGCCGCAGCTGTTTTCGCTCTGGTATTCAGTATATATGTCGACGTTACCAACCAGTCGTCGGAAGATATATTGTCGGAGGACTTTCTGGAGGAATATTTCTTTGGCAGCGGTGCCGACATAGCATACCATGCCGAACTGGCGCAACGCTATTTCGACGGTGATTTCGACGATGCCCTGTCTGTTGAATGGTGGGCTATGGACGTGCCCCGTATGGCCAAGCTGGTGCTTCTCTATCCGGTTATACGCGACGAACCCGGCGGATACTGGACCGGTGTGGGTGTGGGCCATATGAAGGGCACACGAACCATAAAGCCTACCAAGTTTTACAAAGAATACGAATGGACTCTGTTCGGAACCCGTATGCTGCTGCTCTTTATTGTCATGGAGCTGGGTATACCGGGGCTGATATGGTGGCTTTGGGGATTTTTCCGCATCACCGGCTTACGCCGTAAGGGGCTGCCGCATTTCGATAAAAGAATTGCCCTCTTTATCACAGCTCAGATGGTAATGGCGATGTTCTACACCGACTATATGCGTATGGCGGCTCCTTGGATGATATTCGCCTACATGTTGCTGCAGCCGCGTTATACCGCTCCTGAAACAGTAGAAGAGGAGAAGCCTGCTCTGAGTTATTCCTTGCCCTGAAGCCTGCGGATAATTATGCGGGCGCTGCTTGCGATGTAGCGGTACACAGCCGAGTGCATGCACAGAAATGTGTGTGTCGCAAAACGGGTGCCGCAGACATTGGCCATGTGGCGGTAGCCAAGCTGTCGTTTTATATCCGGATGAATTGATTTCAGCAAGTCCGGCCTGGCGCCTTTTTCGAGGTACAGGCTCAGATAGCGTATCATTTGGTTGTCGTTGCAGTGTGTAAATTCCGAACTGCGCTCCTCTATGAATTCATAGCTGCCGTAGAGAGATTTGAACTGACCGATAACAGCCTTTTCATTGATTTTCGTGCGGGTCGACGATGCGGGATTAATCCAGTACCAGTACACCACCCGGTCGAGTCCGTGGACTGTCGGTTGCCTCAGCATGAGAATTTCGGTGAGAAGTCGGCGGTCTTCCGACAGTTTCATGTGCTTTTCCGCCGTGTAGCGCACACCCTCGAAGAGCGAGCGCCGGAAGAGTATTCCCCACAGTGCAGGCGTGCCCCAGTTGAGAATAAAACGTATGTATGAGCGGTAGTCGCTGCCTACACGTGTAGCCCTGTGGCGCGGTACCTTTTTGCCGCTTTCGCCTACCATCTCAGCATTGCCGACAGTAATGTCGGCGCCGCTTTCTTTAGCTGAATTGTATAGCATGGACAGGGCGTCGGGGGGCAGCAGGTCGTCACCGTCGCAGAAAAACAAATACTCTCCGCAGGCCATGTCGTATCCGCTTTCGCGGGCTTTCATGGGGCCTTCGTTCTGCGCTTTGTGAATGGCTTTCACTCTGGAGTCGCGCTGAACATAGCTGTTGATTATCGCCGCGCTGCCGTCGGGGGTGCAGTCGTCGACACATATCACTTCGATTTCTCTAAGACTTTGTCCTAAAACAGAGTCGAGGCAGCGCGAAAGGTATTTCTCAACATTATATACCGGAATGATTACCGATATTTTTACAATGGTGTCAGTGTTCATTTCAGGGCGTCGTTAAGAAATTGAAGCGATATACTGCGCAGTCCGTCGAGTCGGCACTCAACGTCGTGCCAGTCGGGTTCGAGGGCAACCAAGCGGTCAATATGGCTTTCATTTGCAATCAGATGATTTTCCAGCCCCAGTTGCGATAGCAGGGAGTGCAGGCGGCTGTTGCCTCGGCGATGGTTCGACAGCACCGCGAACTTGCGGTGGAATATAATTGCGAACACAGTGCCGTGAAACGAGTCGGTGATTACAACCTCGGCCGATGCCATGGCAGAGAGCCATTCGGCCACATGCGTACGCCTGGGGTGAAGGTCGATGTCGATGGCTCCGAGAATCCGTGCTGCTTTTACGGCAGCTTTGTATTTTGTAGTGTTGATATCAAGGAAGTAGCTTGCCGTATGCCGCGGCATTGAGGCCGGCATATGGCTGTACAGCCGGCGGTAATCGTTGGCGCGAAGCAGCAGGGTGGGGTCAAGAACTACTGCTGCGTCGCGGTCAAGATGAGTACGGCACAGTTCAGCACCGGACTTCTCACGTACCGAAACCGCATCGAAGCGTTTGAGCAGTTTTTTGCACTTGGCGGTCTGAGAGCCGTCGAGCTCCCATGTTTCGGTGCCGAACGAGGCCGCGTAGGCTATGCGTACACACTGCGAGTCACCGATGAATCTCAAAAATGAATCTTCCAGAGTTCCGATGTTGTATCGCGGGCGCCATACCTGATCGCTGCCTACGATGTATGCCCCGGCACCGTCGAGGGGTGAGTAAGCGGTGCAGCGTTCAGTTACTGCTATTTCATTGTTTATGAAGTCGATGTTCGCAGCCATGGGAAAACCGTCGGAAGTTGTCATAAAACGGTCGTATCGGCCATAAAGGCGGCGCAGCAGCGTGCGCACATTGCGCCCCCAGATTCTGAATACCTCTTTAAGGCTTACCTTGTAAGGGCGGTAAAAATTCAGGGTCACAGGATTGTGTCCCATATTGGCTACAGTTTTCTGCAGAGCCCAGTTCTGCAGAATTCCGCCTATATTAATGCCCAGCGGCTGGGTTATGATACCTACTTTCATTTTCTGAACTTCTTTACGATTTTTGAAATCAGCGGGTCGATAAGCTCAACACGTTCGCGGTAACTGAATCCTATATAGAAAATCAGTATCAGATATATAGTTTCCGAAGCCGCGGTAAGCAAAAAAAATCTCGGCCATCCGCTCTGCATGTTGGCCGAAATCAGGCATGGCACTACAAGCGACAGAAGCATCACTCCAAAGCAGCGCATATACACAGTGCCCAAGAGGTTGCGGTAGCTGTATCGTACGTAACCATGAACGATAACCCAACTGATGATATGACAGATAGCGTTTATTACCAGTACTGTAATGAGTATGAAGTAGGGCGGGAAACCGAGTTTGAGCACAAGGTAGCCTATGGGTAGCGCCATAATCATAAGGGAGCCACAGACTACATTGCCGGTTTTGATGCGCCCTATTGCATGGTAAACCATAAGATAGGCCGAGTGGAACGAATCGGTGAGTACGATGCCGAAAATAATCATGGCGAAGGACGCTGTGTATGGAGGCACGTCATCGCCAAGCCATACGTGCAGCAGAAAGTCGAGATTGAACGCTATGGGCATAATCATGGCGAACATCAGGAAGAACGAAATCTTGCAGCCATAGAACGTCAGACGATACATGGCGTCGTGCCGGTTTTCGGCAAACAGCTTTACCACACGTGGTCTTACTGCCATGAGAAAGTTAGTCATAAAAGCCTTCAGGCCCGATTGTATCTGCACCACAATGGCACGGGCCGCATTCAGGGTCGGTCCATAAAATATGTTAAGCACAATGTTCAGGCCCTGGTTCTGCACCACCACAGCTGTGTTGCCGAAAATATCCCAGCCGGAGTACCCGAGCAGCTTTTTGTACAGAGCCTTGTCGCGGATAAGCCGTATGCGGCATTCCGGGTACTTGCGGTGGGTGTAAAAGCGGTAGAACAGCTGTATCAGCACCGTATTGGCCATAAGCATGAAACCATAGAGTATCAGGCGGTTGCTACCGTCGAGCGTAATCAGGAATGCGATAGCGAGCTTCGAGAACGCCTCGTATAGACCCACATACGCGAACACCGACATATTTTCATGGCTGATAATCGAGGCGTTATACGGTACCTGAGTGAATATGAAGCAGGTGGTTACCAGTGAGAACTGAAGAATCCAGAAGGCGTCGGTGAGTCTGTCGGGCGGTATGGTCATATAGTTGTACAGAAACCATACTCCGACACTCTCGCCTATCAAAATCACCAGCGTCGCCGCTCCTATATGCAGGTTGAGCGCCGCCGAGAAAGTCCCGGCCAGCTGTCTGAAGTCTTTCCGGCCAAGTTCGTAAGTGAGAAAACGGCTCGTAGAGGCGGCAAGCGAGCCGTTGATGAAAGTCATCATCATTACTATGCCTCCCACGACATCGTAGATACCGTAGTCGGTTTCGCCGAGCGCATGAAGTACCACACGCGAGGTGTAGAAGCTCACGACCATCACCACCAACATTCTGACATACAGAAAGGCGGTGTTTTTGGCAATGGTATTCTTCTGCGATTGGCTTGCTGCTGACATTACTTTACTTTATAAAACTTCTGAGCTTGCGTATTATTCTGGCTATCAACGGGCCTTTGTTGTTTCCGAGTTTGCGCATGGCATAGTCGAACCCTTTTTCGTCGAGGAGTTCGTAGAATCGCTTGCGGTCGATTTTACCCGGGGCTGAATTATGCAGCAGATGCGGATTTCCGGCTGTTGCGCCGTCGAGCGGTTCGGCTTTGGATGCCACGGAGTCGCCGAGCGATTTATAGAAAGCGCGGCCCTTATTGTTGTTGAGCAGTACCAGCGATGTTCCCATCGGGCTGTCCCAGGCGGGGTCCACGTTCTCTATGCCCCAGAAGTCGCCTATAGTGATATCGGCCACACGCGGCAGTTTTTTGAATTTACATTCAAAGCAGCACGGGCGTGAGCCTATGTGGGTACCTATAAAGCAGCGGGTGAAAGCATCCTTGGTGCGGTTGCGTACGTATTCCTTGCCATTTGCAAAGGTGGCCTTGAAGGCAAAGTTGTGCCAGCCGCCGTATTCCTTGTTCTTGGGATGATAGGAGAGCATCTGAGCTCCGTAGCGGGCCTCCAGACTCTCTACATATTTCCTGAATAGCTTTGGCGAGTTTATATTTCCGCAGACAAAGTCCACAATAATAAGATTGTCGTAATCTCTGCGCAGAAACGAACGCAGCCCCGCCATCTGGCACGGAGTGCCGCAAATCAGGACCTTACGCCCGGTTTTCAGGGCCTCGCGTACGCTGCGGTAAATGCCGGTGGCGTCGCTCTGGAAGTATTTCGAGCCACGTATGCGGCGCAGGTCTTCCGGATCGTCAGAAAGAATATGCCGGGCCTGAAAATCATCGGTCCATACGGCGCCGCCTATAAATCCGCCTTCGGCCAGCACTTTTTCGGCGAGAGCCGAGAAGACACCGCCCGAAGTACTTATCATGCGGATATCGGGGTCTGTATTATACGAGGCGAGTACGTCGGGTGTGCCGAAGCTGCTGTTGCATGCATTGAGGCTGTCGGCGTTAATCAGCGGACACACTTTCAGGCACAGACCACAGTCGATACACTTGCTGAGGTCGACTTTGGCCTGCATGAAACCTTCGATATCGGTTTCCCAGCCTATCGCCGATGTGGGGCAGCAGTCCAGGCAGGCACCGCAGCCGGTACAGTCTTCTTTGCGTTTTATGTTTATGGGCATACCGGTTACGGGGGAGCTATTTGTGTGACCAGTTGATGTCTTTGGCGAATGTGCGCGAGGGGTCGGCCATAACAAGCGAGCCGGCCTTTACACGCCCTTGTACTATTGCACCGGCTCCAATAATGGCGTTGTCGCCAATCTTGGAGCCCTTCAGAATCATGGCGCCCTGGCCAATCCATACATGGTTGCCTATCTCGACGGGCGCTGTAGCTTTATAGCCGTCGATAAGCACCTGGTGTCCGCCGTCGTTGTCGCGTATTACCACGCCGCGCGATATAAGGCAGTTGGACCCTATGCTTATACGGTCCATACATATAATCTCGACTCCTTTGTTCATTACACACGGAGCGCCAATTTCGAGTTCGGCGCCCTTGAACAGCTGTATGTCGCAGCCATGGTATATCACCACTCTTTTTTCTTCGGCATCGGCATCCGGCTTATTTAGTTTCAGTTTGGAATTACGGTCCATCCAGATGCTTGTTTCGATGCGTGAGCCACGGTATTTCTTGTATCCGAAGAAAGTGTCGCACCCGATGCTGATTTCGGCCGACGGATGCAGGTCGAGCAGCGAGTAGGGAGTACAGCAAATCCGGCCTGAGCCTTTGTGCTTGCGCATGCTGTTGAAGCGGAATGTACGCCACAGAGCACTCGGGCGCCAGATGCCTTGTTTTATGATAGTTGTGAATTTACCCATTTTTAACGGCCTCTTAGATTTTGCTTGCTATGCAGCTTGCCATCTCGCCTACATTCTTCCATGAAATCAGTTCGCCGGAAGTAAAGCGGACTCCGAGTTCGCTTTCAATTTCGACGATGAGCTGGACATTGGCCAGTGAATCCCATTCTTCTATATCGGCTGCGCAGGTTGTGTTGGACAACACAATACTGTCGTTGTCCAGAACGTCGCGGAAAATTTCTTGAAGTTGTTGTATTATTTCAGTCTGAGTCATTTTCAGAAACTATATGGTTGTTGTGTTTTATATAATCGTTGATGTTGAGTACGTACTTGTTGGCTTCAGCTGTTTCGCAGAATCCGAGAGAGCTGTAGTGCTGGGCCACGATTTTGTTTTTGGCCGACGGAATGTATTCGCCGATTATGCGGTTGAAGCCGTTCTGCGAGGCATAGTCGCAAATGGCGTTCAGTACAAAATGCTCCATGCCTCGGTTGAGCACACGGCACGACATCAGCCAGGTGTCGACGAACAGTGAGGAATCGTCGGCTTCTTTTTTCAGAATCACTACCGAAATCAGTCCATTGTCACCGTATTTGTCGCTGAGGTAGAATGCAAAAGTCGCATAGCGGCTGTCGGCGCATATACGCCGGATATCTTCTTCGTCGTACCTTGCCGTGCGCAGATTGAACTGGTTGCTGCGCTGGGTCAGTTGTGCCACACGAGGAGTATTGAAGCTGTTGAACGGCTCAACCTTTGCTTTCATTTCAAGCGATTCCAGGAAATCGTCGACATTGGTAAACTTCAGGCGCTCCATAGCCCTGCTGGCCTGAATCTGATACTGCTTAGTGCGCGCGGCGTCCTCGCTCGAATATGCCGCCGCCTCGAACAGATTGCAGCCATATAGAAACTCAAGGTAGTCAGCGGGGTCTTCGGGCATGTCCGGCACGGTAATCCCCTCGATGTTGCTGCGCACTATATCGCGCTCGAATGGATTGTCATCGACGAACACCATCGAGTCGAAGCCTATGTTGAGAGTCTGCTGTATATATCTGATATTATCAGCTTTGTTTTCCCAGTTAGCCACAATCATGGCAAAATCGTCGAGAGTCAGCACCATCTCAGGATTGCGGGTGAAAGCCTCGCGTACCACCTGCTCGTCGTTTTTGCTGCATACGGCCAGAATGATACCTCGGTTTTTAAGCTGCTTTATCCACGCCTGAAACTCCGAGAAAGCCTTGCCTATGCCAATGCCGTGGCCAATCTGTATGCCTTCCCAGCCGTCGTCGCCCACGACTCCGCCCCAGAGGGTATTGTCGAGGTCAAGAATCAGACACTTCTTGAATTTGCCTTTAATGGCCGAGATTATATCGCACACCTTCGCCGCCACGTAAGGCAGCGCATTGATGCTCAATACCATTTCGGTACCTGTGTATATGGCGGCGTCGAACATGAAATTACGCCCGAAGCGGTTCTGTATGTCCGAAATGCCGCACAGGTAGAAGCCTGCGTGGGTCGAAGCATACTCACATAGCAGCATGTTGAGTTTACGCAGCTGGTATATAAACGAACTTTCGACTTTCAGGCCGTAGCTGCCGAATACATTGTCGTTGATTTCAGGATAGTCGAAATATATGAGCTTGCCGCAAGCAGCCGAGGCAAGGGCGTCGATTTGTGCCATACGTTCCTGTGCCAGTCCGGAGTGCGAGTGTGGGGCATCGGAATTGTATTTCTCCAGCAGTTTGTGGGTTGACTGGAAAATTATGGTGAAATCCGGCTCGAAGGCATGGTATTCTGAGTCGGGGTTTAAAACCTGCAGTTCAATCTGGCTGTAGTCAGCCTCGAATATGCTGATGTCGAAATTGTGTACTCTGGCCATACCCTTTATTGCCGTACACAGCAACTGGGTGGCACTGTCGCCCAGTATTGCTACTTTCAGATGTGGCATTTCGCCCGAAGTTTGTCGGGATAATTTTTTTAATTCCTGAAATGTCTTCATTGTAGTAGTCCTTTCTGTTTGAGATTATCGAGCATTAGCTTTGTAAACTTTTTGCGTCCGTCGGCATTAAGGCACAGGGCGTCGAAATAGTTTTGAACGTGCGACATTTCGTTATGCCGTGAGAAGTCAATGCAGTCAACTCCGCTTTGTGCTACAGGATTGTAAAGCGCCTGTCTGAGGAAACTGTCTGGCAGCAATGCTGCCAGAGGCTCTGCCAGAGGGGGTATCACAATCACCGGCCTGAGGCCGCGTTCGGCACAGAATTGCTTGATATTCGCAATGATATTTACATTAAAAACGATATCATCGCATAATTTATTGTCAAGAGGGCTGTTTAAATTTTCGATGCCGAATTCGGCCTGCCAGCGCTGCACGTAATTGCGGGCCGACTGACCGATGCTGTCAGCAGTCTGAGTGTTGCCTCCTGCCGCCAGCTGGCGCTGCAGTCGGCGGCTCATGAGTCCTTTGAGCTGCGGTGCGATGGAGAGGGCGTACAGCAGGGGGTGACGCTTGATTTTCTGATACTTCGTTTCGCTGTAATTGTTCACCAAGGCATGGTGAAGTACCAGATAGTAGCGGTCGTCGGCGCACACGGGGCCGTCGGCC
>CAJUHX010000070.1 GCA_910586455.1 uncultured Muribaculaceae bacterium
GTTTCAGCAGCGAGAACGCGCACAGCACCAATATCACAAGTCCGGCACCGTTATCGCCCAGATATGAGTGATAGTTCCTGAGCATGCGGAAATCATACTCAAGAGTCTGCGGTATCACGGCCAGATTGAAGCCGTTTGCCTCGGCCGTGCTGAAATCTATGGCGAATTTAGCCGGACGGCTACCCAGGCTGATAATGTCGAGCTGCTGCGGTATATGTCTGATATGCGCATAGTCGGGCAGCAGTATATCATGCAGCTTCAGGTTGATTCTGTTGTTGGCTATGGCTAATTTGTGTTTTATGTCTACCATCGTTAATATCCCGGGCAATAAACAGATTCAGGCAGATATTGGAAATTTACATTGAACGACGAAATCAGATTCATTTCATCCGTTTCGAGCGAGAAGTCGAATATGTCGTAGTTCTCTTCGATATGCTTAAGTGATGCGGCTTTTGGAATAGGCACAATGCCGTTCTGGATGTCCCAGCGCAGAATAATCTGGTTAAGACTTTTGTTGTATTTTATACACAGACTCTTGATTTCGTCGGACGACTTTATGCCGGATTCGTTGCGCAGAAACATCAAAGGCGAGTAAGCCTGGCACAGAATGTCGTGCTCGTTGCAGAAGCCGGTTGTATCGGCCTGGGTGTTAAGCGGCGAGAAGTAAATCTGGTTTACCATCGGAGTGACTTCGGCCACATCCATTATGCGTTGTATATGCCTGGGCCTGTGGTTGCTTACGCCAATGGCGCGGGCCACGCCTTTGTGGTATATGCTTTCCATGGCCTGCCATATCTCCTCAAGGCAGTCGGTGTAAGGCCAGTGCAGCAACAGCAGGTCGACATAGTCGGTGCGAAGGTTGCGCAGAGAGTCCTCCACCTGTCGGAATACCGTGCGTCGGTGGTTCTTGTCGGGGCAGGAATCCGAATTATAGAAATAATATCCCATGGGCATGCCATGGTCGAGTTTGTCGCCGATTTTCGAAATAATGAACACATCGTCGCGTTTGTACTTACCTGCGGCGAATATTTTCGAAAACTGCTCTCCGATACTTGCTTCGTTAGGGTAGCTGTGTGCGGTATCAAAAAGGGTGCAGCCACAGTCCAGCGCATTTTTCAAAGCGTTGTACAATGTATTGCCGGCCATGGGATAGGTGCCCTGGCCTATTAACGGAATCTCGACTCCGTTGTGTAGCTTAATGTTGGGTATCATCGAGCGTGGTTTTTGGTAAAGACCGGAGGTCATTATATTTGCAAAGTTACGGCTTTAAAACGATAATTGCAAACAATCGGCATCGAATTGGACTCAGGCATCGTAGGTGCGGCAGCTTTGCCGGACGGCATTATAACACGAGAGTGGCGAGTTTGTCGGTGCAGGTCAGCGCCGAAATCAGGCGCATGTAATAATAAACGTTAACAACTGAGGCTTGCATGTTTGCGGGTTTTTAATTAATTTTGCATGATAAATCTTGCAAGAACCAATCGTGACAACAGACAAACCGATAAAAAACATAGCCGTAATAGGCGCTACCGGCTCAATCGGTACGCAAACTCTCGACATAGCGGCGCGGCATCCGGGGCTTTACCGCCCTGTGGCACTGACCGCCGGAAGCAGGGTCGACGAGCTTGTGAGGCTTGCCCGGATTCATCGTCCGCGGCTGGCCGTGATAGCCGACGAGAGCCGATACCGCGACCTTTGCCGCGAGCTTGAGCCTCTGGGTATAGAATGTGCCGCCGGAGCCGATGCCATTGCAGAGGCTGCCGCACTGCCCGAGGTGGACATGACCGTGACCGCCACAGTAGGCTACAGCGGTCTGCTGCCTACAGTCAAGGCCATAGAGGCCGGCAAGGAAATAGCTCTAGCCAATAAGGAGACACTGGTGGTGGCCGGTGCGTTTATTGAGCAACTGCTGGCTGAATCACCCTCGAAAATATATCCGGTGGATTCCGAACATTCGGCAATCTATCAGTGCCTTAAAGGCGAAGACCCCTCGGCCGTCAGCCGCCTGTATATCACAGCGTCGGGCGGCCCCTTCCGTACCTGGCAGCGTGAGCGCATAGCCTCGGCAAAGGCCTCCGACGCGCTGAAACATCCCAACTGGAGTATGGGAGCAAAAATCACAATCGACTCCGCCACGATGATGAACAAAGCCTTTGAGCTGATTGAAGCCCGCTGGCTGTTCGGAATCGACGCCTCCAGGCTCAGCGCAGTGGTGCATCCGCAGTCGATAGTGCATTCGATGGTGGAATTTTCCGACGGCGGCATCAAAGCTCAGCTTGGCGTGCCCGACATGCACCTGCCCATAGCCTATGCCCTCGGCTGTGCCACCCGTTTGCCCGGCGCCGAGCGCCCGCTGAGTCTGGCCGACCTAAGTGAACTTACCTTCGAGAAACCCGATGCCGAACGCTTTCCGTGTCTGACACTCGCCGACGTGGCACTGCGCCGCGGCGGAAACTCAGCCTGCGTGATAAACGCCGCCAACGAAATAGCAGTCGCAGCCTATCTGCGCGACCGCATAGGCTTCTACGACATCTACCGGATTATCTGCGAAACCCTCGACCGCTGCGACTTCATCGCCTCCCCGGGGCTTTCCGATTATATACAAACCAATCAAACCGCCCGCGAAATCGCAGGCTCGCTATTGTAAATGGAATTATTTCTGATTAAAGCCGCCCAGCTGGTGGTGGCTCTGGTGCTGCTGGTGACCGTACATGAATTCGGACACTACATATTCGCCCGAATGTTCGGCATAAAGGTCAACCGCTTCTACCTCTTTTTCAATCCAAAATTCTCGTTGCTCAAGTACGACCCCATGCAGGGCACACTCAAGTTTATTGCCTACGACAAGGACGGCAAAGAGCGTGCGTTGCGCACATTTCAGGTAAGCCGGTCGCGTAGTCCCCGCGCCGACGGCAAACCCACCTGGCGCGACACCATCTATGGCCTTGGCTGGCTGCCCCTGGGCGGCTACTGCGACATTGCCGGCATGGTCGACGAAACAAAAAGCACAAAAGACCTGGCCTCCGAGCCGCAGTCATGGGAGTTCCGCTCCAAGGCAGCCTACAAGCGCCTGCTGGTAATGGTGGCCGGAGTGCTGTTCAACTTTATACTCGCCATTGTAATCTATATAGGTATAGCCGTACACTGGGGCGATGACTATGTGCCGTACAGCGCCATGAAAGAGGGCCTCGACTTCTCGGAGGAGATGCAGCAGGCAGGGTTCCGCACCGGCGACAAACTGGTGACACTTAACTCCGAGCCCATCGACGCCAAGGACTACAACACACTGTGGAAGATGATTCAGCCCGGAGCGCGCGTAGGAGTGCAGCGAGGCGACAGCGCCCTGACTGTGGAGATTGGCGAGCACCTGCTGAAACAGATGGCTACCAAGGGCAAAGACTACCGCGCCATGATGATTCGTGTGCCTGTGTATGTGGCCTCGACAGCTAACGGCGAGGCGGCAGCCAAGGCCGGCCTGAAGCCCGGCGACCGTATTCTTAAAGTCGGTGCCGACACAACTCCGGCAATAACCGAGTTCCGTCCGGCTCTGACAAAATACAAAGGACAGAAAACCACTCTGGTAATAGAACGCGACGGTGTCGAGTCGACCGTGCCGGTTGAACTCGGCGAAAGCGGTCTGCTGGGCATACAGATGGTGTCGCCTACCGAGATATTCGACACCGAGCATATCGACTACAATATATTTCAGGCAGTACCCCGTGGCTGGGAAATAGGCACTGGCCAGCTTGCCAGCTATGTATCGTCGCTCGGGCTGATATTCACTAAAGAAGGTGCCCAGAGTGTAGGCGGATTCGGCACCCTTGGCTCGCTTTTTCCCGAAAAATGGAACTGGTACAGTTTCTGGCAGATTACCGCATTCCTGTCGGTTATTCTGGCCTTTATGAACGTGATACCCATACCGGCGCTCGACGGCGGCTACATTCTCTTCCTGCTCGTAGAGATGGTTACACGTCGCCGCATGAGCGAACGCTTTATAGAGATTGCCAATACAATAGGCATGTTCTTCCTGCTGTTGCTGTTGGTATATGCCAATTTCAACGATATTTACCGGATGTTACTGAAATAAGATGGATTATCCTGTATTAAAACTCAAACGCGGCAAAGACGAGTCGCTGCGACGCTTTCATCCCTGGGTATTCTCGGGGGCTCTTACCTACATGCCTGCCGACCTTGAGGAAGGCAGCGTAGTACGGGTACTCGACCACGATGGGAATCCCATGGGGGTAGGGCACTTTCAGATAGGCAGCATTGCCGTGCGCATGCTCGACTTCAACGACAGCAAAATCGACGCCGATTTCTATGCCGCACGTCTGCAGCAGGCATGGCGTATGCGCGAGGCACTTGGCCTGCGCCGCGACGACAACAACGCCTTTCGCCTTGTACATGGCGAGGGTGACTTTCTGCCGGGCCTGGTGGTGGATATCTACGATACTACCGCAGTGGTTCAGGCACACTCGCCGGGCATGCACTTTGCCCGCCACATAATAGCCGACGCGCTGATGCAGCTGCCCGGAGCAGCCATCAAGGCTGTTTACTATAAATCGGAAACAACACTGCCGTACAAGGCCCGCCTCGACCCCCAGAACGACTATATAGCCGGTACACCCGGCGGTTCGGTGGCGGTGGAGAACGGGCTGAAGTTCAACATCGACTGGCTGCGCGGCCAGAAGACAGGATTCTTCGTTGACCAGCGCGACAACCGCAGTCTGCTGCAGCACTACAGCCGCGGGCGCCGGGTTCTGAACATGTTCTGCTACACCGGCGGCTTTTCGGTTTATGCCATGCGCGGCGGCGCCGAACTTGTGCATAGTGTGGATTCATCGGCCAAGGCCGTGACGCTTACTGAGGCTAACGTGGAGTTGAACTTCCCCGGCGACAGTCGCCACAAGGCATTCGCTACTGATGCATTCAAGTATCTTGATGCCATGGAGCATAATGCCTACGACCTCATAATCCTCGACCCACCGGCCTTTGCCAAGCATCGGAGCGCCCTGCGAAACGCCCTGCGCGGCTATCAGCGCCTGAATGCGGCGGCCTTTGAGCGTATCGCCTCCGGAGGTATACTGTTCACTTTCAGTTGCTCGCAGGCAGTGACCAAAGAGCAGTTCCGCCTGGCAGTGTTCTCGGCCGCAGCCCAGACCGGCCGCCGGGTGCGCATACTCCATCAGCTCACACAGCCGGCCGACCATCCGGTAAACATTTATCACCCCGAGGGAGAGTACCTCAAGGGGCTGATACTATATGTTGAATAATTCATTCTCCCCAAAATATCCTTAATATGAAACTAAAAGCAATCATCGCGGGTGCCGCAGTTGCCATGGGTGTGTATGCCTGTACTACCAAGACCGAAGCTCCCGAAAAAGAATTCAACTACGTGAACGACCGTTTTGCCGACATCGAAGTGCTTCGTTACAAAGTCCCCGGTTTCGAAGAACTTTCGCTGAATCAGAAGCAACTTATCTACTATCTGAACGAAGCCGCCCTCTGGGGCCGCGACATTCTGTGGGACCAGAACTGCAAGTACAATCTTCCCATACGCTACATGCTCGAAGATGTGTACAATAACTACAGTGGCGACCGCGAAGCCGACAAGGAATACAAGGCTTTCGAAACCTATCTCAAGCAGGTGTGGTTCGCAAACGGCATACATCATCACTATTCGACCGACAAGTTTGTGCCCGGGTTCAGCCGCGAATTTCTTGAGGGCGAGCTTGCCAAACTTCCTGCCGACGCCCGTTGGCGCTCCATGCAGGACGAACTGCTCGAGGTAATCTTCAACCCCGAAATCTATGCTAAAAGTGTGAACCAGGCCGAAGGCCAGGACCTCATTCTTACTTCGGCAAACAATATGTACGAAGGTGTGACCCAGAAAGAAGTTGAAGACTTCTATGCCGCTATGAAGAATCCTGCCGACTCCACTCCCGTAAGCTACGGCCTCAATGCCCGTGTAACCAAAGACGCAGACGGCAATGTGGTAGAGCAGGTATACCGTCTTGGCGGTTATTACAACGATGCCATCGCTCACATTGTGGAGAATCTGGAAAAGGCAATGCAGTTTGCTGAAAACGAAGTACAGCGCAATACCATTGCCAAACTTATTGAATATTACCGCAGCGGCGACCTCCGCACCTTCGACGACTACAGCATCACCTGGGTGACCGACACCGCTTCGCAGGTTGACTTTATCAACGGCTTCATCGAAAGCTACGGCGATCCCCTTGGCATGACCGGCAGCTGGGAGTCGATTGTCAACTTCAAAAACATTCCCGCCAGCCACCGTACCGAAGTACTCAGCAGCGAGGCTCAGTGGTTCGAGAACAACTCGCCGGTTGATCCGCGCTTCCGCAAAGACTCCGTAAAGGGTGTCAGCGCCAAGGTTATCACAGCCGCTATTCTGGCCGGCGACGCTTATCCGTCGACTCCCATCGGCATCAATCTGCCCAACGCCAACTGGATTCGCGCTGCACACGGTTCCAAATCGGTGACCATCGAAAACATCACCCAGGCATACGACGAAGCATCGCACGGCAACGGTTTCAACGAAGAATTCGTTATCGACCAGCCCACACGCGAACTGCTCGACAAGTACCTTTTCATTACCGATAACCTCCACACCGACCTCCACGAGTGTCTGGGCCACGGCAGCGGCAAACTTCTGCCCGGTGTCGATCCCGACGCCCTCAAGGCACACGGTTCAACTCTCGAGGAAACCCGCGCCGACCTCTTCGCCCTGTACTATCTGGGCGACCCCAAGATGGTTGAACTCGGCTTGCTCGACAACCCCGAAGCCTACAAGGCCGAATACTACAAATACATTCTCAACGGCATGATGACCCAGCTGATGCGCATTGAGCCCGGCAAGGATGTAGAAGAGGCCCACATGCGCAACCGCAAGCTCATTGCTGAGTGGGTGTACGAAAATGGCAAGGTCGACAATGTAATCGAAATTGTGAAACGCGACGGCAAGACATACATCAAAATCAACGACTACGAAAAGCTGCGCGGCCTCTTCGGCCAGCTGCTTGGCGAAATCCAGCGCATCAAGAGTACCGGCGACTATGCTGCCGGAGCCGCACTTGTTGAAAAGTATGCTGTAAAGGTCGATCCCGAGCTCCACAAAGAAGTGCTCGACCGCTATTCGCACCTGAACATCGCTCCTTACCGTGGTTTTGTAAACCCCGTTTACAGTCTGGTAACCGACAAGGACGGCAATGTGGTTGATGTGGCCGTAGAGTACACCGAGGATTATATTCCGCAGATGCTCCGCTATGGCAAGGACTACAACGGTCTGAAGTAATCTGTAGCGGAGCGGATGTGTTGAAGCATCCGTATTTTCCGGAAAATAATATATGAAATGGACATCGTTCTTCACTGAGAGGGCGATGTCCATTTTTTATTTTACGCGCGAGGTGGACGTTTAATAACTGAAAACAGGGGCCCGCTGCCAAAGCGGACCCCTGTTTTCAGTTATGGGAGAGAGAAGAATGATTATTTGTTGGAGAAGATTACGATACGGTTCCAGTTGTTTTCATCGTAGGGCTGTACGTTCGAGCCTTCAGCCTGGATGGACAGACGGTCGGGGTTGATGCCGTAGGTGTTCACGAGCATGTCGTTTACAGCCTGAGCGCGACGTTTCGACAGAGTCATGTTATAGTCGCTGGTACCGGTGTCCTTGTCGGCGTAGCCTACGATAGCCACACACTGGTCGGGATTATCCTTCATCCACTTGGCAATGTTGTACACATTTACCTTTTCCTGGTCGGAAATCTTGGCGGAGTTGATGGTGAATCGAACAGTAGCCATCAGAGGAGCGGGTTCGTTTACAGCTACGACTTCCTCAACTTCGGGGCAGGGTAGCTGAGCTTCGGCTGCTGCAAGGGCTGCTGCAGTGGTAGCGAGTTCGCCGCGGAGGTCGTTGACCTGATTGTTGAGATTGTTGATATATCCGAGATAGTCGCAGGGGTTGTAGCTCTTGAAGTCGCGTCCGCCGATGTAGAAGGTAAAGCCGCCTACAGCACTGAGGCTGATGTCGACGGGGTCGCCGTATACGTAATTGTTGAAGTTGTCGCCGTAGAACTGTGCGCGGCCTTCAGCAAAGAAGTCGACATACTTGCACAGGCGGAAGCGCAGCTGTAGACCGGCCGAAACGGGCAGAGTCCATGAGTTCTGCTTGGCCTGGCCGTGATCGTTGTGGATGTTTGAGTTTACGGGTTTGTAATCCCAGGTGAATGTACCGCCGAGTCCTACGAATGGCACGATAGAGAACACACGCTTGGAGTTCACCCCGCCGAGGCTGTTGAACATATCCCACATAAAGTCGAGGTTGGCGTTAACGTACTTGGCTTTGGAGTACACTTCGTTGTCCCAGTGCATTGGGCCTCCGAGGAAGCTCAGACGCCAGCCCAGATATGGCGAGAACCATTTGCCGAAGCCGAAGTTGTATGCTACAGCCAGATGATGCTTCTGGTCGCCGTTGGGCAATTTGTTTTCAACGAAGGGCGAATTGATGCCGGCGCCAATCTGGATAAACCAGTTGTCCTTTGCATCGGAATAGTAATGAGTCTTGCATGGGACTTCCGAAACAGCGACTACGTCGGTTTCTTCTACCACCACTTCCTGAGCGTTGGCGTTAAGACCGGTGATGAGCGCTGCGCTACATGCGGCCATTGAGAGGAGGACGTTCTTTTTCATATCATTTTCGTTTTGTAGTTTGTTTGAATTTGTGATAAATCTCTCTGATAAATAGTTGAAACGCCGAATCGTACATCTGATTTCAATCAGCGTTTGAAATCAAAACACACCATAACGAGCTTTGTTCGCATAAAAGCAAAAAATAATCAAATTTTTGTGAATCGCATTAAAAAAAAGCGTCCGAAGTTTATGCCTCCGGACGCTTTGTGCGTTCTTTGTTATATGATATGAGGAAGTTACTGCTCCGCCTCGCGGGTGAATGTAAGGTCGACGTCGTTGACCTCGGTACGCATTATGCCGTTTTTGACTTCAATGTCGTCAAGACGCACATATTTGCTGTAGTACGGTTTGAGTACTTCGTAAAGCGACTGCTGCCATCGGCTGACCGCCGATGCTGTAAGCGAGTCGAGCTGAGGCTGCTCGCGTCCGGTGATGTAGTTCTGTGAGAATGCTACACCCGCAGGGTCGACATTTACTTTCAGAGTGCTGAAATCAAGTATTATATCTACTTCATCGTCATCGTCCTCGCGGTACGACCAACTGCCGTTGATTGACGCGGTGGCGGCTACGGTTTCCTGATAAGGCTCGATAAGGTCGGGGGTGCCGCTTACCGTCTGTTGGGCGGAAATCATGCTGCTTATTACGACAGAACCGCTTTTGTTGCCCTGAGTGCCGTTTGAAAAGTTGAGTACGTCGATTGTCGAGGCTGTGAAAGCGCCATTTACATTGTTCAAATGCTGAGGGGCGCAAGTCCATGAGCCGGACAGTTCGGGCGCCTTTTCGCACGAAACCAAGGCGGTGCCGGCCACTATTGCCGCCGCTGCCATCATTAATATTCTTGAATGTTTCATATCGGTGTAAACGCTAATGTAGTAAAAAAGTTCAACGGTTCTTTTGTGGCAAAGCCGAAATTATGGCTTGGCGCGACTGCTCCATCAGC
>CAJUHX010000071.1 GCA_910586455.1 uncultured Muribaculaceae bacterium
GTGATGATCTTGCCCGAACCTTCGCACTCCGGACATATTACCTGCGACTGCATCGCGCCGAAGATTGAGTTCTGCACCTGAGTAATCGAACCGGTGCCGTGGCAGGTGTTGCAGGTAGCGAATGCCATTCCGTCTTTGGCGCCGGTGCCGTTACAGTGTTCACACTTTACGTAAGTAGGAATTTTCAGAGTCTTGTCGACACCCTTAGCGATATCCTCAAGCGACATTTTCACACGTATGCGCAGGTCGGTACCGCGGCGCTGGCGGGCACGGGCACGTGTACGGCCTCCTGTTGCGCCGCCGAATCCGCCGCCCATATCCATGTGGCCGCCGAATATATCTCCGAACATGGAGAAGATATCGTCCATCGACATACCTCCGCCACTGAAGCCATAGCTGCCGCCACCGCCGGGGAAGCCCTGCGGACCCATATTGTGGCCGAACTGGTCGTAGCGCTGGCGCTTTTCGTCGTTGGAAAGCACATCGTATGCCTCGGCAGCCTCCTTGAATTTCTCCTCGGCCTCCTTGTCGCCCGGATTTTTATCAGGATGATATTTGATGGCCATCTTTCGATAGGCCTTTTTTATTTCGTCGGCGGTGGCGTTCTTTGTCACGCCGAGAACTTCATAGTAATCTCGTTTTTCGCTCATGTCAGCCGTGATGTAGAAATTATTATTCGCCTACGGCCACTTTTGCATGGCGCAGAACCTTGTCGTTGATGGTATAGCCTTTCTGGGTGGTGTCTATCACCTTGCCTTTAAGGTCTTCGCTCGGAGCCGGTATAGTAGCGATTGCTTCGTGAAGGTCGGCATCGAAGTCCATGCCGGTCGATTCCATGGCTTTGACACCGTTCTGTTCGAGGTACTTAACCAGTTTGTTGTAAATCAACTCCATGCCTTCGCGAATGGCATTCGGGTCTTCGCTGTCGCGAGTAGCCTCAAGGCCTCGTTCAAAATCATCGACAATCGGAAGCAGACCGGCCAGAACCTTTTCGTTGCCGTTTTTGAGCAGGTCTTCTTTCTCACGACGCACACGTTTGCGGAAGTTGTCGAAGTCGGCCATAAGAAACATATAGTCTTTCTTCTCCTTCTCAACAGCCGCCTGAGCTTCGTCGAGCTGCTTGCGCAGTGCTTCCATCTCGCCAAGTTCATCATTCAGGGCATCGGCAAGTTCAGTCTGTTCGTTATCGGTATCCAGAATATCGTCCACTACTTCGGGTTCTTCCTGGGGCTTTTGATTATGTTTGTCGTATTTCATATTTTTTTTAGTATGTTTTATCGAGTTGTGTAATGCAAAAACTTTGCCAAAGTGACGCACTCTGGCAAGTATTTTATAATAAAAACAAAAACAAGCCAATAACGTTCAACGTCGTTTTACCATTGCAACCTGAATGTGCTGTCAGCGGCATTATGAACGGCAAATCCGGCTTTGCGGCAGTCTGTTTCGTAGCGTCTGCGCCGTTTTTTCGACAGGCCCGATGTGAGAATCACACACCGCGGACTCATCTTCTGTACCAATTCGGCGATATCCAGATTTTTATTCGTGCCTACCACTACATAATCCGCTTGCAGCGGTATGATATCGTCGGCATCTCTTGCTATCCACAGAGTATATGGACCGGCATGGAGCAGGCTGCCATTGCGTCCGAAGCCATCGGCACGCATGTCGACACTGTCGCACAGACTGAAATTGCCGTGGCAGCGACGCATCCTCAGCCATGTTTCGTAGCGCCTGCTGCATGCCGACAATGTCACATGAGTGGCAGGCGCGCGGCCTTCGCAATACAGCATGGCTGCTTCGCCCTGACGCATTATTACACGGGTTTCGGCGCTGTGAGAGGGTATGTACAGCTCGCCGTATGGATTCTCTTCGGCAAAGACTCTCTGCGCCCCGAGTGAAAGCAATACACATATTGCCGCCATAATCCACGGCAGATGTCTGCGACGGTTCAGCGCCACAGCCGCAAGGATAATTGCCATAGCAAGCAGCAATGCCGTAATGGTTGTTGGATACAGCCCGGCGATTTCGGTTTGAGGCAAGCCGGCAAGCATGCGACAAAAACGGTCGGCCAAGCTGTATAGCCCGTCGAGGGTCCATACCAGTATTCCGCAACTGCCGCCACTTACAGCAATCAGCGACAGTACAGCTCCTCCGCCGATTATAAGCGACGACATCAGTGTTATAACCGCATTGGCCGGAAGAAAGAGCAGCGGAAAGCTATGGAAGTACATGGCCGATACCACAGCTGTGCCGAGTACTGCCGCCACGGGTACTGTGATTATCGACATAAGCAGATGCGGCCACCTGCGCCGTCGGCTGAACGGGTTCAGCTGCTCGGCGAATGCCATCAGTCCTGCTACGGCAGTGAACGACAGCTGGAATCCCGGCGAATACAGCAGCCCCGGATTCCACACGAGCATCACCAGCGCGGCGGCGGCCAGTGTGTTGAATCCCACACCCTGCCGCTGCATCATTTTGCCGCCAAGTGCTATACTCAGCATCAGGGCCGCCCTGACTGCCGAAGCCGGCATGCCGCTGACAAGTACATAAAACCACACTGCTGCCAATATCGCTACATGACGCCATCGTGCGTACCTGCGCCACAGACGCAGCGGATACAGAAGCAGTGAAGCCAGTCCGGCGAACAGCGCCACATGGAAACCACTCAGGGCCAGCAGATGAGCCAGACCAAGGGTACGGAATGTTTCGCGGACTTCGGGCGATAGGTTATTGTCGTCGCCGCATACAGTGGCTACTAAAAAATCGGCGGTGCGTTCGCTCAGCCCCGATAGATATATGGCATCGGCCAGATTGTTGCGGTATTGCCGCAGGCGTTCACCGATGCCGCTGCCTGGGGTGACTACGCAGAAGCCGTCGCTCCCGGCAGTCATAATGGCCGAAACGCGGTCAACGGCAGCAAAGGCAGCATAGTCGGTTTCGTATGGGAGTCCGTCGAATTTAGCAGCATCGCGCAGATAGCCTTCAGCATGTACTCGCGACCCTATGCCGGCCTCATCGGCATGACACAGGAGTGAAATCCATATCCGCACAGAACTGTCGAGCCCCACACCACCGATAGTATCTGCGGCAACAAGCAGACGGCTGTAGTCGCCCGACGGTACTATGCGCAGGACTTCGGCACTCAGCTTCACTTTGCTGCCGTGCATGCTCGCAGGCAATGAAGCCGGTGCATGTACCGAGGCGCAAAACCATCCGGCGGCAATAGCCAGAACACCAAAGGTGTAGAATCTGTCCGGGAAGTACAGCAGCGCTACGCACACCGCGGTTATTATGGATATCAGATACCATTCCACACCAAAACCATACAGCAGGATTCCTGCCATGTACCCTATTGTTACGGGTACGACGGGAATCCTGCTGTATGGGGCTTTCATTATGTTTTGCGCTTAGGGTATCGTAGCCTCTACTACAAACAGGCTGCCTACGCCTATTACAATCCATAGCAGCACAGCCAGAAGCAACGGCTTGATGCCAACCTGCTTTACTGTGGCCAGCGACAGCGAGGCGCCGATCATAAACAGGGTCACCACCATGCCGCGTTTGGCAATCCACACCATAGTGTCTACAAACCACTCGGGTATGGGCAGATAGGTGTTTGCAACCATGGCGAGAATGAATATGAATATAAACCAGGGTATGGAAATCTTACTGCCCTTTTCGCGGAATATAAACATGGTGGCAAGGGCAAGCGGAATAATCCACAGGGCACGGGTGAGTTTAATCAGTGTGGCAATCTGCAGAGCTTCCTCGCCGAAGCTTTCACCTGCACCCACCACCGACGAAGTGTCGTGGATGGCAATGGCTGCCCATGTGCCGAACTGCTGCTGGCTCATGTCGAGCAGGTGGCCAATCGGCGGGAATATAAACAGAGCTATAGCATTGAGTATGAAAATAACACCCAGCGACACAGCCATTTCATTTTCATTAGCCTTCAGCACCGGACCTACCGCTGCAATTGCCGAACCGCCGCAGATGGCCGTGCCCGACGAAATCAGGTAACTGGTCTTGCGGTTGATGTGCAGCCAGTAGCCGCCCAGAACACCGAGTGCCATTACGCCTACCACGCTTACTACAGTAAACATCATGCCCTCGGAACCCGATTTGAGCGATTCCTGCAGATTCATGTTAAAGCCGAGGCAGACCACTGCTACCTGCAGCAGATATTTCGAACATTTTTTGTTGAATTTCGGGCACGGGTTCTTCATGCAGAAAGCAAACACAAGGCCTGCTAAAAGCGCCAGCGGTGCGTTTACTATCGGAAGCCCGAGTTTATCCCAAGGGATTAGAATAATCGCTATCGCTGCCACATAGATAATCAACGGCCGGTTGATAGCTGTTTTTTCTTCGTTCAGATTGATTCCTTTTTTTTCTTTCATTTTGGTTTATAATTTATAATCTGAAAATGCGCCACGACTCAAAAGCCTGCAGAAGCAGCATTTCAAGGCCGTTTTTTATTTCGGCTCCTTGCTCCGAGGCAAGACGCATGAATTCGGTTATTTCGGGGTTGTACACCAGGTCGTATGCCAGATGGTCGGGCGTGAACAGTCCGTAAGGCATAGGAGGGGCCTCGCCTATATGCGGATACATACCCAATGGCGTGGCGTTTACAACAATCCTATGCTCGTCCATCACGGCGGCATCAATGTCGGTATAGCTTATATGTCCGGGGCCGGGCCGACGCGACACAAGGGTAGCTTTCAGCCCCAGACGTTCGAATCCGGCCATACATGCGGTCGCTGCTCCGCCGGTGCCCAGTATCAGAGCCGCCTTACGGCCTTTGAGCACAGGCTCCAGCGAGTCGGCAAAGCCCGGCACATCGCTGTTATAGCCTTTCATTACCGGATTTTTGCCGGGGTGCCGGATAATCTTTATTACATTAACAGCCTGAACTTTGTCGGCGAGAGGGTCAAGCGATTCCATCATCGGAATCACATCGCGCTTATAAGGGCTTGTGACATTCAGGCCTGACAATGCCGGATATTCGGCCAGAAGCCGTGGCAACTCCACCACAGAGTCGATTTCGAAATTCAGATAATGGGCATCGATGCCCTCGGCTTCGAACTTGCGGTTGAAAAAATCGGCAGATAACGAATGGCCAAGAGGTTTGCCTATAAGGCCGTATAGTTTCTTGTAAGCGTATGCCATGGCAGAAAATTTTGTGCAAAGTTACAAAAAGTAGCGTTTACTTGTATGTCAAATAAATAAAAATTCGTAACTTTGTGGGCAATAAAAACGGCAGACTTGTCTACCGACCGTATATCAATCGATATCACATATATAAAAATAATAATATGTCGTTTATTGCTGACCGCGTAAAAATGGAAGGACTCACCTTTGACGATGTCCTCCTTATTCCGGCTTATTCGGAAGTACTCCCTCGTGACGTAAAACTTACAACTCGTTTCTCGCGCAACATCACCTTGAACGTGCCCTTGGTTTCAGCCGCCATGGATACTGTAACCGAAGCACAGCTGGCTATTGCCATCGCCCGTGAAGGCGGCATAGGTGTAATCCACAAAAATATGCCTATTGCCGAGCAGGCCCGCCAGGTACATGCGGTGAAGCGTGCAGAAAACGGTATGATTTATGACCCCGTGACAATTCTGCGCGGTTCTTCAGTAAAAGACGCCCTCGACATGATGGAGGAATATCACATTGGCGGTATTCCTGTTGTGGATGAAAACGGCATGCTCGTTGGCATCGTCACCAACCGCGACCTCCGCTTTGAGTCCAACCTCGGACGCCCTATCGACGAGGTTATGACTTCGAAAGATATTATCACCACCGACCAGAGCACCAACCTTGAGGAAGCCTCCCGCATACTGCAGCGACACAAAATCGAGAAACTGCCCGTTGTCGATTCCAAGGGAAAACTCGTGGGACTGGTGACTTACAAGGATATAACCAAAGCCAAGGACAAACCCAACGCCTGCAAGGACGCTCTCGGACGCCTGCGCGTGGCAGCCGGTATCGGTGTCACTCCCGACTCTATGGACCGCGCCGAAGCCCTCGTTGCAGCCGGCGTCGACGCTCTGGTAATCGACACCGCCCACGGCCACAGCAAAGGTGTGATAGGAGTGCTTCGTGCCGTAAAGGAAAAATACCCCCACATTGACGTGGTAGTGGGTAACATCGCTACCGGCGACGCCGCCAAATATCTTGTTGAAAACGGCGCCGACGGTGTAAAAGTTGGCATTGGCCCGGGTTCGATATGCACCACCCGCGTAATAGCAGGTGTGGGTGTACCCCAGTTATCGGCTGTTTACGATGTAGCCAAGGCTCTGGCAGGCACGGGTGTGCCTCTGATTGCCGACGGCGGCATTCGCTATTCGGGCGATATCGTAAAAGCACTCGCGGCAGGCGCACATTCCGTAATGCTCGGCGGCATGCTGGCCGGCGTGGAGGAATCGCCCGGTGACACCATCATCTACAATGGCCGTAAATACAAATCATACCGTGGCATGGGCTCGCTCGAGGCCATGGAGAAGGGTTCGAAAGACCGCTATTTCCAAGGCAACGAAACCGACGCCAAGAAACTCGTGCCGGAAGGCATCGCAGCCCGCGTACCCTACAAAGGCCTGCTCTACGAAGTGGTATACCAGATGCTTGGCGGCCTGCGTGCCGGTATGGGCTATTGCGGCGCCGCCGACATCGAAGCCCTGCATAACGCCAAATTCACCCGCATCACCAATGCCGGCGTTGCAGAAAGCCATCCGCACGATGTGGCCATCACATCGGAAGCTCCCAACTACAGCGCTTCGCAGCGCTAATAAGGCAATATATATAATAAGAGTCGTGGTTCCTGATTCATTTTGATGCCGCGACTCTTATTTTTTTATATCACTGCATAATAAACACATTGTGTTTCCGTTATAACGAGTAGTGAAAAAACGCAACAACTGATGAAAAAGTATTTTGTTTCGGCCGCAGTGCTCGGAGCCGTGCTCCTGGCTGTAAGCGCCAAAAATAACGACCCCGTGCTGATGACCGTCAACGGCAAAAAAGTGCCGCTGAGCGAATTCGAATATCTATACAAGAAAAATAATTCGCAGCAACTTCAGCCCCAGACCATCGACGAATATGTCGATATGTTTGTGAACTACAAGCTCAAGGTAGCTGACGCCGAGGCCGCCGGACTCGACACCACTGAGGCGTTCAATCAGGAACTGACCAAATACTGCAACGACCTCGCCCGCCCCTATCTGCGCGACCAGGCACTCGCCGACTCGCTTGCAAAGGCAAGCTACGAGCACACCCTTGAAACAGTGACTGTAAGTCACGTAATGCTCTCCTCAGGCCAGAGCGCCGAGGAATACGACAAGGCCTACGCCGCCCTAGACTCGCTGCGCGGCGCCATTATTGCAGGAAATACCACCTTTGAGGACGCTGCCTCGATATATTCGGTCGACCGCGCTTCGAAAGTACGCGGAGGCTTTATGGGCCCTGTGACCGCCGGACGCTTCCCGTGGGCTTTCGAAGACATGGCATACAATACAAAAGTGGGCGAAATAAGCCCAATTGTAAACTCCGGATTCGGACTGCACATTATCCGTGTGGAAAAGCGCGAACCGGCCAAAGGCGAAGTGCATGCCGCACACATTCTGAAACTGACCCGCGACATACCCGAAGACCGCATACCGGCCATTGAGGCTGAAATAGATTCGCTCTATAAGGTTGTAAGCGCTCCGGGCGCGGATTTCGCCGAAGTTGCCTCACGCGAATCTCAGGACCCCGGTTCGGCCCGTAAAGGCGGCGACCTCGGCTGGTTCGGTCCCGGCATGATGGTGCAGCCGTTCGACAGCATTTCGTTCGCTATGGCCGACGGCGAGATTTCCAAACCGTTCAAGACTAATTTCGGCTACCATATAATAAAGCGCTACGAGCATCGCGGGGTAGCCGGATTCGATGAAATGCGCGAGCAGATAAACAAGCAGATGGAGCGCGACATTCGCGGCGTAATGCCCGAGCAGCGTCGCCTCGAACAGCTGGCCAAGCAATTCAAGGCCGAACTCAATCCTACTTCGTTCGATGCCTATGTAGCAAACACTGCCGACAAGAAATTGAACGCCTATACCATCAACGGCAAAGCCGTGACAGTAGCCTCGATTGCCGACAAACTCAACGCCACAGGCATGGCGCCTGCTGAGCCAAAGGCTTTGGCCGAAGCTCTTCGTCAGATGGCTCAGGCGAGCATGTATGAAGATGTAATGGAAATGGCCCGCGAACAGCTGCTTCAGACAAACGCCGAGTATCGCAATCTCACCAATGAGTACCGCGACGGTATTCTGATGTTCGAGATTTCGAACCGCAACGTATGGGATCGTGCAGCAAAAGACACCGAAGGTCTGGAAAACTTCTTCCGCGCGCACCGCGACTACTACAAGTTTGAGTCGCCCAAATACAAGGCTTTCATAGTATTTGCCACCAGCGATTCGACCATGAGCAAGGCCAAGGAATATGCCGAGTCGCTCGGCACTCCCGACCCTGCTACTTTCGCCCGGATGATGACCGACAAATTCGGACGTGATATTAAAGTAGAACGCGTAATCGCAGCCAAAGGCGAAAACCCCATCACCGACTTCCTCGGTTTCGGACAGCCCAAACCCGCGTCCGGCAACTCTCGCTGGAGTTTCTACTTCCCCGTTGCAGGCAAAGTAATCGACGCTCCTGAAGACGCCGCGGATGTGAAAGGTGCTGTAACCAACGACTACCAGAGCGAACTCGAACGCGAATGGCTCGACCGTATTCATAAGAAATACAAGGTTAAGGTAAATAAAAAAGTACTCAAAGAGGTTAAATAATACAGTAAGCCCCGCCTCCATCGGCGGGGCTTTTTCAATATTAGAGGCTGGTTAAAAACAAATGTGAAAAAACCGGTGGTGAATGTAATTAAGAAAAGAATTAAACATTATGAATTCAAATGTAAAATATAAAATAGCCTCTATGCAAATCAGAATATCCACAGTCCTGGCAGCAGCACTGATGCTTGCCTCCTGCTACAACAGAGCCGGGGAATCGGCCGCGCAGGAAAAGCCGGTGGCGCGTGTCGGCAAAGCCACCCTAAGCCGTAGCGATATCGCAGCCAATGTGCCGCCCGGCCTTAGTGAAACCGACAGTATTGAATATGTGCGCCGCTACGTAAACAACTGGGTTGACCGGGAGCTGGTCGACCAGGCAGCCCGACCGGTACTCGATATGGACGAAATCAACCGCCGTGTGGAGAAATACCGCCGCGACCTCATTACGGCTGAATATCGTCGCTATCGCTTCGATACAAGTGCCGACACTGCATTTTCCGACGAAGAACTGAAAGAATATTATAACCGCCACAAGGAACTGTTTACTGCCGAACACCCCATGGTCAAAGGCATATACCTGAAAGTACCCGACAATGCCGCGAGCC
>CAJUHX010000072.1 GCA_910586455.1 uncultured Muribaculaceae bacterium
GCGGAACTATCGCCACTCGGTATCCGGCGGCTTCGAGAGTGCGGCCTATTACGGCGGCTCCGAACGACGGGTGGTCGACATAGGCATCGCCGCTGAAAAGCACCACGTCGACATAGTCCCAGCCCCGAGCTTTCATTTCTTTGACTGATGTCGGCAGCCAAAGTTCGGGTGTAAGGCGGTTATAATCAATTTGCTGCATTGTTGGTTTCGGCAAGGCGTTGTTCGAGTTTTAAAATTTCGTCGCGCAGGCGTGCGGCTTCCATAAATTCCATTTCTTTTGCGGCCTTGAGCATGTTCTGGCGCATCAGGTTGATTGTGCGCTGCAATTCAGCCGGATTCATATATGCCACAACGGGGTCGGCTGCAATGTTGACCGAATTGTCGAATTCCTCGATGTAAGGCATGGGAGCCGGGGCGCTTTTCTTTGCCTTTTCAATGGCCTGCCGTTTTTCCTTGGCATTGAGCTGTCTGCCGGGCCTTGGAGCTGTGAGTTCGTCTTCGTCCACTTCTTTGCCTATTATTGCGTTGCGGGCCTTGATGATTGCGGTGGGTGTGATGTTGTGTGCCTCGTTGTATTCCATCTGCAGCTTTCGGCGGCGGTCAGTTTCGTCGATGGTCTGCTGCATGGAGTCGGTAATCTTGTCGGCGTACATAATCACCTGTCCGTTGAGGTTTCGGGCCGCGCGTCCCACGGTCTGGGTAAGCGATCGGTGGCTGCGGAGGAAGCCTTCTTTGTCGGCGTCGAGAATGGCCACCAGCGATACCTCAGGCAGGTCGAGGCCCTCGCGCAACAGGTTCACACCCACTACTACGTCGTAGTTTCCGGCGCGTAAATCGTCAAGAATCTTTATGCGGTCCATGGTGTCGACGTCGGAGTGGATGTAGGCTGTGTGTATGCCCAGACGAATGAAATAGTCGTTCAGTTCCTCGGCCATGCGCTTGGTCAGGGTGGTCACGAGCACGCGTTCGTCGCGCTCCTTGCGCAGTGTTATCTCCTCCACAAGGTCGTCAATCTGGTTGAGCGATGGTCGCACACTGATAAGCGGGTCGAGCAGGCCGGTGGGTCTGATAAGCTGTTCGACCACGATGCCTTCGCTGCGTTGCAGCTCGTAGTCGGCCGGAGTGGCGCTTACATACACAAGCTGCGGCGTGAGCGCCTCGAATTCTTCAAATTTCAGCGGACGGTTGTCGAGCGCTGCCGGAAGCCGGAAGCCGTATTCAACCAGATTCTGCTTGCGCGAGAGGTCGCCTCCGTACATGGCGCGTATCTGCGGCACTGTCACATGGCTTTCGTCGATGATGGTGAGGAAATCCTTTGGAAAGTAGTCGAGCAGACAGAACGGGCGCTCGCCCGGGCGGCGTCCGTCGAAGTATCGTGAGTAATTTTCTATGCCCGAGCAATATCCGACCTCTTTAATCATTTCCACGTCGTATGTCACGCGTTCGTAAAGGCGTTTGCCTTCGAGTTCGCGGGCCTCGCGGTTGAAAAACTCCACCTGCTGGCCGAGGTCGAGCTGAATCTGGGCTATGGCCGATGCCTGCCGGGCCGGCGATGTCACGAAAATGTTGGCCGGGTAAATCTTGAAAACATCGTGTGAGCCCAGGTTGGTGCCGTCGGGGTGCGAGGTCGATATAGATTCGATTTCATCGCCCCAGAACACAATGCGCAGCACTATTTCCTCGTATGCCAGACGGATGTCGACGGTATCGCCTTTGACACGGAATGTGCCGCGCGAGTTTTCGACTTCGTTGCGCGAGTAGAGTGCGCCTACCAGCTGGCGCAGAAATGCGTTGCGGGCTACTTTCCGGCCTACTTTCACCTCTATTACGTTAGCGTGGAAGTCCTCGGGATTGCCGATGCCGTAAAGGCAACTGACCGACGACACTACAATCACGTCGCGGCGCCCTGAGAGCAGGGCCGATGTTGTGGCCAGACGCAGACGGTCAATCTCGTCGTTGATCATCAGGTCTTTTTCGATATATTTGTCGGCCGAGGGTATGTATGCCTCGGGCTGGTAATAGTCGTAGTAGCTTACGAAGTACTCGACGGCGTTTTCTGGAAAGAACTGCTTGAACTCGCTGTACAGCTGTGCTGCGAGGGTTTTGTTGTGGCTGAGAATGAGAGTGGGCTTTTTAACCTGCTGTATCAGGTTGGCCATGGTGAAAGTCTTGCCGGAGCCTGTGACACCGAGCAGCACCTGGGCCGGCGCACCTTCGCGCACACCTTCCACAAGCTGTGCTATGGCCTGCGGCTGGTCGCCGGTAGGTTCGTATTGAGATGTAAGTTTGAAATCCATTGTTTTGAGCCGGTACAAAAAAATGAGTCTACGCTGCCGGAAGGCATTTGCTCCGGCTCTATTTGTCGAATGAGCTCTTGTCGAGCAGTCTGAGGGCCTCGTCGGCCGAAATCGAGTAGGGCACGCCGTTTTCGTCGGCCACAACCACCAGTTCGCCGAGCTTAGCCTTGCGCATGAGCATTTCGCGCTGGGCTTCGAGTATGCCTTCGCGAATATCGTCGAAGAGTTTTATTTCGTCTTTTTCGGACATGAATTTAAAATCTGATTGAATTTCTGTTTGTCGCGGACAATGCCGCGTTCAACCACAGGCTGCAGGAAGATGCTGTTGTCGTACAGCGACCAGCGGTCGACTATCGGGACGAAAATCGAAAACAGATTGCGGATGCCCAGCCAATACCTGCGGTGTATGACATCGCTCGGGATATTGTGGCCTCCTGAGGCGACACGGGCTGCCACACGCTGCTGGGCGACTTCAGGCGACGGAAGCCAGAAGAAGAGCAGCAGCACGCGGTAGCCGAGTTCGTGGGCACGGTAGACAAGGCGTTTGTACGACCGTGTGGCCAAGGTGGTCTCGATAGCGAACGTGGCCCGTTGGTCGAGCAGCTCCTCGACACGCTGCAGCATGAGTCTGCCGGCTTCTATCGCCACTTCCGACGGGTTCAGCGGCGACAGGCCCTTGGCAATTTCATCGGCATTTACAAATTCCAGACATTTCAGCACCCTTGGCAATATGGATATTGAAGCTGTGGTTTTGCCTGCGCCGTTGCAGCCTGCGATAATATACAGTCTGGGCTTGTTCATTATCCTGCAAATTTAACAAAAATAATTCAGAAAAGGATTAGCCTGCAAGCCTTATTAGTAATTTTTAATCCAGGAAGCGGCGGGTCAGGCCTCCATAGGCATCAATGCGACGGTCGCGCAGGAAAGGCCACCAGCGTCTTACCTGTTCGCTGCGGCGCAGGTCGACGTCGATAATTGCTTCGCATTCAGCGTCTGTAGGAGCCTGAAAGATAAATTCTCCCTGCGGGCCTGCCACAAAACTCGAACCCCAGAAGCGGATGCCGTTGGTGGCACCCGACGGGTCCGGTTCATGCCCTACGCGGTTCACTGCCACCAAGGGCAGGCCATTGGCCACGGCATGGCCGCGCTGTACGGTAATCCAGGCCTCGCGCTGGCGCTGCTGTTCGTCGGAGCTGTCGCTGCTTTCCCAGCCTATGGCTGTGGGATATATGAGTATTTCGGCGCCGCGCAGAGCCATCAGGCGTGCTGCCTCGGGGTACCACTGGTCCCAGCATACGAGTACGCCTAACTTGCCTATCGATGTGGGTATAGGTTCGAAGCCGAGGTCGCCCGGAGTAAAGTAGAATTTCTCGTAGTAGGCGGGGTCGTCGGGGATATGCATCTTGCGGTAGCGTCCGGCTTCGGTGCCGTCGGTGTCGTACACAATGGCTGTGTTGTGGTACAGACCGGGGGCGCGGCGCTCGAATATCGAGGTTACAATCACCACGCCGCACTCACGGGCCAGCTGTGAGTAGAGGCGTGCGGCATCGCTGCCGGGAGCTTCAGCCAGGTCGCAGAGGTCAACATTCTCGGTCTGGCAGAAGTATAGGTTGTCGTGCAGCTCCTGGTTCACCACAAGCTGTGCACCTTCGGCTGCGAGGTGTCGGATTTTCCGAGCCAGACGGTTGCGGTTGTCAGCGCTGTCGGCGCTGTTATGCTGTTGTATTATTGCTACTTTCATTTCAGTTGGTTTTTAAGAGCCGGCTTTAAAATCTGCATGGTGGCGCAGTGCAGCGAGCCATGCTGGCGTATGAGTGCACGGCAGTCTACGGTCACTATTTCGTGTTCGGGATAGGCTATACGCAGTATCTGCGAGGCCAGAAAGTCGGCCCTGGGCTGTCCGTAGGTGGGCATAATCACGGCCTTGTTGGTAACCAGGTAGTTGGCGTAGGTGGCGGGCAGGCGCTGTCCGTTGTCCTCGGGGTCGTATATGGCTTCGGGCAGAGGCAGGCCTATGAGGTTGAACGGACGTCCGTCGGGCGTGGTAAACTGCTGCAGCTGCTCGCGCATGGCCTCGAGTTCGTCGAACTGCGGGTCGTCGGGAGTCGTACACACATATAATATTGTGTCGTTGGGCGCCAGACGGGCCAGAGTGTCGATGTGGCTGTCGGTGTCGTCGCCTTCGAGCGCGCCGTGGTCGAGCCACAATACCTTCTCGGTGCCGAGCCAGCTGCGCAGCCGCTGTTCGATTTCGTCGCGGCTTAGGTCGCCGTTGCGGTTGGGCGACAGCAGACACTCCGATGTCGTGAGTACTACACCTTTGCCGTCGCTTTCAATAGAACCGCCTTCGAGCACAAAGCCCAAACGGTTGCGATAGGAGCCTCCAAGCAGTCCGGCATCGTACATCCGGCGGGTGACAAGGTTATCGAGGTTGGCGGCGAATTTAAGCCCCCAGGCGTTGAATTTAAAGTTGTTTATAAAGACTTCACCGTCGCTGCCTACAGTACTGATGGGGCCGTAGTCGCGGGTCCATGTATCGTTGGTGTCAGCCTTCAGGAAGGTAATACGTTCCGGCGGCACGTCGGCCAGCAGCCGGCGCACCTCGTCGGGCTCCGGAGTCACAATTACAAGTGGCGTGAATCGAGCTATGGCACGGGCCATTTCGCAGTAGCACTCAACAACCTGAGAGAGCATATAGTTCCAGTCGGTGAGTGCGTGTGGCCATGCTATCATCACAGCCTGCTGAGCCTCCCATTCAGCGGGCAGGCGTACGGTTTTGCAGTTCATTCTTCTTCGTCGTAATTATTGAGCGAATCCCATACCGATTCCTGACTTTCGAGGTATTCCTTGCAGAAATCGGTGAAGCCGTAGCGTTCGGTGGAGCCGTTTTCGCGGCACCATTCGCGGTATTGGCGGCGCAGTTCATCGTCGTCGGCAATCACACGCTTGAATTCCGCATCGGCAACATCGAGAGTCTTGTTCGAGTTGAGTATTTCAATAAAGAAATCAGTAATATCTTCCATGTTATTGAGCTTTTAAGGTATAGGTGTGAGTTTTCGCACCGCACCGGGCTTATCTGTTGAATAAGCCGGTGTATCGGTTTATGAGCTGAAGGAAGCGGAGTTCGTCGCGTATCGGTGCCACGTTTATGCGGGCGTCGTTGTTGTTCATCCAGTCGTAGAGGTTGGCATATCCGGCCTTGAGAGCTGTTTCGGCGCAGTCGATCGCGCGGTCGGGGTTGCCGGCCTGTGCATAATAACATGCCGCCAGATAGTGGATATGGCCGTCGTTGTCGGTAACAGTGGTGAGGATGTTGTTGAGCCATGCCTCGGCCTGCGGAGTCTGGTCGGTGAAGAGCAGTGCGAATCCGCGCAGCGAATTGATATTTTCGAGGTGGAATACGTCAATGTCGAGAGCTTGGGTGTAGAGGCTGGCAGCGTTCTGGCTGTTGCCCATATAGTCGTTCTGAATCCATGCGCGCAGCATGTAGTAGTAGGGGTTCTCCGAGTCGGTCAGAGTGGCTTCGTTGCAGAGGTTCATCGCTTCTTTGGCTCGACCGTCCGAAAGGTAGCTCAGACCCATCTGAGCGAGGGCTTCTGCTGAGTTCGGAGCCACGGCCAGAGCCATGGCGGCGGCATCTACGGCCTCGGAGTTGTTGCCAAGAGCGCGCAGGATTTTCGATTTCAGTATGAAATAGCCTGCATTGTTGGTGGCGCCGGGTGTGCCCAGCACATAATTGATTTCCTTGAGAGCTTCGTCGAAACGTCCCAGATAGAACTGGCACTCGGCAATCGATGCATTCAGGCCCGAGTAGTTGTAGAGGCGGTTGTCGATTATATACTGGTAGTCGTCGATGGCCGACAGATAATTGTAATGAGCCTGTGCGATTACGCCGCGGATGTAGCGGTACATGCCCACATTGGGAGCCTGACGTATGGCGTTTGTCAGGCCGTTTATGGTAGCCACATAATTGGTGTTGCCGTAGTCCACCAGCGATTCAAGCGCCTTCTGGTTTTTGGAGTCGATGCTCAGGGCCACTATAAGGTCTTCGACAGCGCCGTTATGGTTGCCCATCATTTTCTTGACCGAGGCACGACGGGTATAAATCTCGGGATTGTTTACATCGAGGCCAACGGCCTGCTCGAGATATTCGTTGGCCGAGCCAAGGTTGTTTTCTTTTACAGCCACGCGTGCGAGGCCCAGCAGCGCCTCGAGGCTGCGGCTGTTGAGGCGCTGCAGGCGCTGGTAGTCGGTCTTGGCTTCGGTGTACATGCCAAGTTCGAATTCGGTGTTCGCCCGCTGGTATATGGCGTGGTAGTTGTCGGCATCGAGCATCACAGCCGAATTCAGGTCGGCCAAAGCCTCAAGGTGGTGGGCTGTCTGGTTATAGATGCCTGCCCGGAGCATGTACTCCTGGAAGCGGAGGTCGCGTTCGGTGGCGGGTGTGCAGCGCAAAGCTTCGTTTACATCGGCCATAGCGCGTATGTATTCGTCGTGTCGATAATATTCGTTGGCGCGGCGGAACCACGAGTTATAGTCGTTGGGGTCGGCTTTGAGCTGCTGTTCGTAAACACGCAGCACAGCCTGGGTTACAGGATTGTCAATGCCCTTTTGGGCTACCGCCGGAGAGAATATGGCGCAGGCGGCGAGTGCCAGAATGAATTTTTTCAGCATCAATGTGGAAGTTGTCAGTTAGTGCTTGAATGAGTTGATACAACCGCGCAAGGCAGTGAGGCGCTCAAGCAGCGGCTCAAGCAAGTCGAGGCGCAGCATGTTTGCGCCATCGCTTTTGGCTGTGGCCGGGTCGCAGTGGGTTTCCATGAAGATACCGTCGGCTCCCACGGCAATGGAGGCGCGGGCAATGGTTTCGATTAGTTCCGGACGGCCGCCGGTGACGCCGCTGCCCTGATTGGGCTGTTGCAGCGAGTGGGTCACATCAACTATCACCGGCACTCCTTGCTGCTGCATTACCGGTATGCCGCGGAAGTCGACTATGAGGTCGCCGTAGCCGAAGCAGGTGCCGCGGTCAGTGACGGCCACCTGACGGTTGCCGCTCTCAAGTATCTTGTCCACGGCAAAACGCATCGACTCGGGCGAAAGGAACTGTCCTTTCTTGATATTTACCAGTTTGCCTGTTTTGGCGGCTGCAATAAGGAGGTCGGTCTGTCGGCACAGGAAAGCCGGAATCTGCAGGATGTCGACGTATTCTGCGGCCATACGGGCTTCCTCGGCGCTGTGTATGTCGGTAACTACCGGAACACCGGTTTCGCGGCGTACCTCGGCGAGAATTTCGAGGGCCTCTATATCGCCTATGCCGGTAAAGGAATCAAGGCGCGAACGGTTGGCCTTGCGGTATGAGCCTTTAAACACGTAGGGTATGTCGAGCCTGCGGCATATCGGAGCTATGGTGCGGGCTATGTCGAGGGCCATCTCGCGGCCTTCAATCACACATGGCCCGGCAAGCAGAAAGAAATTGCCGGTAGCCGAGGAGCATAGATATTCAAGTGTGGTCATTGGGAAATCTGATTGATTATATGAAATGTATCGGCGGCAACCAGTGCGGCTGTTTCGGTGCGCAGACGGTTGTCGCCAAGACTGATCGGACGGAAGCCGGCCTCGAGGGCGGCTGTGATTTCTTTGGGAGAGAAGTCGCCCTCCGGTCCTATGAGTATGGTAGTGTCGGTGTCGGCGGGCAGTTCGCGGCTGAACAGCAGGCGCGGAATCGAGGGGTCGCAATATGCAATGAAGCGGGCGCCTCCGCGGCATCCGCCTATAAAATCCATATAGGGGGTGGTAGGCTGAATGTCGGGCAGAATTGCCTTGAGCGACTGTTTCATTGCCGATACGGCTATTTTCTGAAGCCGTTCGGTCTTGATGTCCTTGCGCTCTGAGCGTTCGCAGCGCAGAGGCACAATGCGGTCAACGCCTATCTCCACCAGTTTTTCTACAAGCCACTCCATGCGGTCGTTGTGTTTGGTGGGGGCGATGGCTACGGTGAGGTCGGGGCGCCACACTTTCGGCAGCTCGAGTTCTTCGATAATTTCGAGCAGAGTATGATGCTGGCTTGTCAGGGCGATGCGGCAGCGGAACAGACAGCCACGGCCATCAACAACCTCTATTTCCTGGCCTTCGCGCATACGCAGTACACGCACACAGTGCTGCGAATCGCTTTCAGGTAATTCGCAGCACTGCTTTATGTCGGGGGCATAGAATCGTATCACTTATAAATAAATACTGGTATATATTGAATCTTAAATGTTTCAGAGTTCTATTTTGTTCATTTCCTCGTGTATTTCCTTTTTGTCCGGGTCGACGTGGCGATAGCGGAATATAATCATAAACAGCACAGCCACAACCAGAGCGTAGGCGGCAAAGAGCAGCCATGCGTGGTGCCAGCCTGCAATCTGGGCCTCGCCTTCGGGCTGGCTGTATACATAACGGTCGATTACCTCCTGAGCGCACAGTGTACCCACTGTGGCGCCGATGCCGTTGGTCATGACCATAAACAGACCCTGGGCCGACGAGCGGATGGAGCGGTCGGTCTTCTGGTCGACATACAGCGAGCCGCTGACATTGAAAAAGTCAAAGGCCACGCCATAAACAATCATTGATAGAATCAGGAACACAACTCCGGAGCCCGTATTGCCTATGCCGAAGAAGCCGAAGCGCAGTACCCACGAGAACATGGCCATAAGCATTACCACTTTGATGCCGAAGCGCCGCAGGAAGAACGGTATGAGCAGAATACACAGTGTTTCAGAAATCTGGGAGAGCGAAATCAGAGCGTTGGCGTTCTTTACACCCCAGTCGTCGGCAAAGGTAGCCACGCTGCCGAAGCTCTGTATGAACGGGTTGGCGAAACCATTGGTTATCTGCAGCGAAACACCAAGGAACATGCTGAATATAAAGAATATAGCCATCTGCTTGTCTTTAAACAGAGTGAACGCGCGCAAACCGAGAGCATCAACTACACCGGCGCTGCGGCCTTTGTCGATGGGGCAGGGAGGCATTGTCAGGCTGTAGA
>CAJUHX010000073.1 GCA_910586455.1 uncultured Muribaculaceae bacterium
TTTCTCTTCATAAGAGATTGTGATGCGGGAGGCATGCAAAAAAACAGCCTCCCGCATGCGCTTTTTACGGCATGGGGAGGCTGTAGATTGCTCTTGTCCGACAAGTCAATATCCCTTGCGGTATTTGCCTTCGTCGGCATCTTCGAGGATGCTCAGGTATGAATTGTAGCGCGATTGGGCAATGCGTGCATCGTCGAGGGCTGCCAGGACTGCGCAGCCGGGCTCATGGGTATGGGTGCAGTTGCCGAAACGGCAGTCATGGCCAATCTCGAAGATTTCCGGAAAGAAGTGTGCCACCTCGTTGCGGTCGAAGTCCACGGTACCGAAGCCGCGTACTCCCGGGGTGTCGATTATCGAGCCGCCTCCGGGCAGGTGAAACAGTTCGGAGAATGTGGTGGTGTGCATGCCGGTGTCATGTACGGTCGATATTTCGGCAGTGCGTAGCTCAAGGCCCGGAATAAGGTCGTTGACAAGGGTGCTTTTGCCCACACCCGAATTGCCCGATAGAAGGGTGGTTTTGCCTTGGAGGCATTTGCGGAGTTCCTCAAGGCCTTCGCCGGTTCTGGCCGAAATCTCCAGTACCTTGTAGCCTATCGAACGATATAGATAGCAGAAAGCCTTGAGGTATTCGCGGTCCTCAGGCTCGGTGAGTAGGTCGGTTTTGTTCACACACAGCACCGCATCGATGTCGTAGGCTTTCGATGTAGCCAGAAAACGGTCGATGAAAGTTGTGGATGTGGTGGGGTGGGCGAGAGTTACCACCAGCATGGCGCAGTCGATGTTGGCGGCTATTATATGAGCTTCTTTCGACAGATTCGAGGCCTTGCGGATTATATAATTGCGCCTGCTGTGTATGCCTGTGATGAAAGCAGTGCCGTCGGGGCCCGGTTCGGCCACTTCCACAATATCGCCCACAGCCACCGGGTTGGTGGTGCGTATGCCCTTGATTCTGAAGTTGCCTTTTATCTTGCATGGAATCTCGTTTCCGTCCGTCAGTGATTCGACCATGTAATGCGAACCGGTATTGCGTACTACTTGTCCTGTCATTCCTATTGTAGGGTATTTGATAATCATTGTAAATTTAGATGTAAAATTACAGCTTTTTTATGATTTGGCAAGAAAAATATGCCAAAAAATTGCTTCGCATAATATCCACAGAGTCAAACTATTACTTGGAGGCTAAACAAATTGTATGAAAAAATGTTATTCATTTATAGGATTATTTGTAATTAAATTGCTTACTTTGCAGATAAATTGACTACAAATAATCGATTCACACGTACCATTGTATAATATATATTAAACCTCAGAACAATGAATGTAGAAACTATCGGCGTAAACGCCGGCACCATCTGGAACGCACTCAACGAAGCCGAGGCTCTCGGCCTGAAGCAACTCAAGAAAATTACCAAACTGAAAGATAAAGAAGTATTCGCAGCTATGGGCTGGCTTGCACGCGAAGGCAAGGTAACCATCGATGTCGACCCCGAGGATGCAAAAGAATTAATCGTAGCTTTGGTTAAGTAACTGAACCGGGCTATCATACGCGCAGGCGTGGTGCTTTATCACCGCGCCTGCGCTGTGTTTGTACGGATGTCAATTGCCGGCGGGTATTGTAAGGCTCGCAAATTTTTCGTACTTTTGCAATCCAAAACAATAACGCTAAAAATGGTAATTATCAAACGTCTATACTCATTTATGCTGCAGCGCTTTCTGCCGCTGTTTGCCATGACGTTTTTTATTTGCTTGTTCATAGTGCTGATGCAGTTCCTTTTCCGCTATGTCGATGACCTGGTGGGCAAGGGCCTGAGCATGGCCGTGATAGGCGAGCTCTTTTTCTATGCGGCACTCACCATGGTGCCTACAGCACTGCCCCTGGCAGTGTTGCTGGCATCGCTGATGACATTCGGTAACCTCGGAGAGAAATTCGAGCTTACCGCCATGAAGGCTGCCGGAATATCGCTCTTCCGCATCATGAAGCCGCTGATTATTCTTATGGTGTTCGTGGCCGCCGGCGCATTCATGTTTCAGAATTATGTGCTGCCGGTGGCGCAGGCAAAAATGTGGACTCTTCTGTTCTCGGTGCGTCAGAAATCGCCGGAGGTCGAGATTCCGGAGCGTTCGTTCTACGACCAGATTCCGGGCATAAATCTTTATGTCGATCGCAAGAATCCGGCCACCGGCATGCTGTACAATGTAACAATATACGATGTCAGTCAGGGGCTCGACAATTCAAGGGTTATTCTTGCCGACTCGGCCAAACTCAGCTTTACCGAGGATAAGACCAAGCTGTTTCTGCACTTCTTCAGCGGCGAGATGTTCGAGAACCTGCGCAACAACTCCATGGGGCTGCCGGCTTCGGGTTACCTGCCTTTCAGGCGTGAGAACTTCTCCGACAAGCAGGTGTACTTTACATTCGATGCCAACTTCAACCGCATGGACGAGAGCAACATGCGCAGTCAGTACGTGGGCAAGAACATAACACAGCTGCGCCGCTCCATCGACTCGATAGGGCAGAAGGTGGATTCGCTCGGCGATGATTTCGCCCGCGACCTGCTTGCCCGCACCTATGCGGGAGTGACTCCTACGAAAATTCAGAAGGTGGGCGACTCGGTGATTGAAGTGCGCCGGACTCCGGTTGCAATGGCCGAGCCCATTGATATCGACTCGGTATTCAACGCTCCCGATGCTTCGCGGGCCAAGGCATATCTGGCTTCGGCCATGGCTTCTGCGAAAAGGCTGCGACAGGACTATGAGTTCAGACAGGTGATACTCACCGATCAGGAGAAATTGCTCCGCCGCCACGGCATTGAGATGCAGAAAAAATTCACCCTGTCGATTGCCTGTATCATATTCTTCTTTATAGGTGCCCCCCTCGGCGCCATTATCAAGAAAGGCGGACTCGGCACTCCACTGGTGATATCGGTGATACTGTTTATAGTCTACTACATATTCGACAATACCGGCTATAAGATGGCCCGCGACGGCAAGCTCGAAGTATGGCAGGGCATATGGCTCAGTACCGCGGTGCTGTTGCCTTTGGGCGTGTTCTTCACATACAAGGCCGTGGGTGACTCGGCAGTGTTCAATTTCGATGCCTACCGCAATTTCTTCCGTAGCATTGCAGGCAAGCAGGATAGCCGCAGCCTCGAGGTCAAGGAGGTAATAATGAACGATGTACTGCCGCGGCGGGCCTCGGAGCTCGTCGGAGCTCTCGCACAGGCCATTGCCACCGCCCAAAAGCAGTACGCAGGCCTCGACATATTGCGGCGTCTATTTGTAAAAGCGCCCCTGAGGCCGGTGCAGGAGGCCATGAGCGAGATGATTGACTATCTGTCGAATTCACGCGATCCGCAGGTAATAAACTGCCTGAACCAATATCCGTTCAACGCCACCCGACGCAGGCTCGCCGATATGGCCGCTGTGACCGGCCGATTGGCCCGATGCCTGAATATTAGCGACAATTCTCTCATCATCAATACCAATTCAAACGATGAACCAGAAAATCCAACTCGACAAGATTGAGGATGCCATAGACGACTTCCGCGATGGCAAGATGATAGTAGTGGTCGACGATGAAGACCGCGAAAACGAAGGCGACCTTATTGTGGCCGCCGAAAAAATCACTCCCGAGCAGGTGAATTTCATGCTGAAAAATGCCCGCGGTGTACTCTGTGCCCCAATCACCCTCGAGCGTTGCGCGCAGCTCGACCTCGCTCCGCAGGTACAGGACAATACTTCGGTGCTCGGCACTCCGTTTACTGTTACCGTCGACAAACTCGAAGGGTGCAGTACCGGCGTGAGTATCGACGACCGTTGCGCCACTATCCGTGCTCTCGCCGACCCTCTGTCCACTCCGGCTACATTCGGACGTCCCGGACACATAAATCCGCTCTTTGCCCAGGATCAGGGTGTGCTGAAACGCAGCGGACATACCGAAGCTGCTGTCGACTTCGCTCGTCTGGCCGGTCTGCAGCCAGCTGCGGCCCTTATGGAGATTATGAGCGACGACGGTTCGATGGCACGTCTGCCCGAACTACGCCGGCGTGCCGACGAGTGGGGCCTCAAACTGGTGTCGATTCGCGACCTCATTGCCTACAGGCTCGAACACGAACAGCTGGTAGAGAAAGGCGTCGAGGTGGATATGCCCACCGCATACGGCCATTTCAGGCTCATCCCTTTCCGTCAGAAGGAAAACGGCCTCGAGCATATTGCCATTATCAAAGGCGATGTGTCGGACGGCACTCCGGTGCTGGTGCGTGTACATTCGTCGTGTGCCACCGGCGACATTTTCGCTTCGCGCCGATGCGACTGTGGCGAGCAGCTCCACGAGGCTATGCGCATGATTGAGCGCGAGGGCCGGGGAGTAGTGGTATATCTGAGTCAGGAAGGCCGCGGCATTGGTCTGATGGATAAAATCAAGGCATATAAACTGCAGGAGGAGGGACTCGATACTGTCGACGCCAACATTCATCTCGGTCACCGGGCCGACGAACGTGACTATGGCGTAGGAGCCCAGATTCTGAACATACTCGGCGTAAAAAAAATGCGTCTGATGACAAATAATCCCACCAAGCGCGTGGGCCTCGAGGGCTACGGTCTGGAGGTGGTGGAGAATGTGCCTATAGAGATTACTCCCAATCCCGACAACGAGCGTTACATGCACACCAAAAAGGAGCGCATGGGTCACCAGCTGCGTAACGTCTGATACCCCGTACCGCTTACCGAAAACCGACGGCGCCCCGCGAATTGTTCGCGGGGCGCCGTTGAAGTTTAGAACCGTTTTGATATGCTCTTAGAGCAGCGATTCGATTTTTGCCTTGAGGGTTTCCTTGGTCTGCGAGCCGGTGAGCCGGTCTACACGTTCGCCGTTTTTGAAGAAGAGAATAGTGGGGAGCGCCATAATGCGGTATGTGTTGCTCAGTTCGCCCTCTTCTTCTACGTTATACTTGCCTATAACCACGCGGTCGGCGTACTCTTCGGCGAGTTCGTCGATTACCGGTGCCAGGGCCTTGCAGGGGCCGCACCAGGTGGCCCAGCAGTCGATCATCACCGGCTTGCCGCTGGCGATGATTTCTTCTACGTTGGAGTCTGTGAATGTAAATGCCATTGTGTAGTAATTGTTTATGCGGTTTGTACTTGGTATGAAATGTCGGGTATGGAGTCGAGGTCTTCCACCAGTTTTCGGTCGAGTTCTATACGCACTCCGGAAGCCAGATTTACCGAGCGGTTGATTTCGGGGTCAAAGATACGCAAATTTAGCTTACAATCGCCCTTTTTTGCCGATTTTATTTTGTTGTTGATGATTTCCATGGCCTCGCCTTTGAGCGAATCCAGGGCCAGAGTTATGGTTATGCCGCCTATCATGGTGCCTTTGACTTCTTCGAGCAGTTCGATGGTGCCTATATTGAAGCGCAGCTCGCCGCGGGCGTTGAGGCGGTAGACTCCGCGCACAAGTATGGCCAGACCTTCCTGGCCGAATTTGCGCAGCTCCAGCAGCTGGCGGTTGAAGAACACTATCTCGTGGGTGGCGGTGAAGTCTTCGAGTTTGATTATGCCCATCTGGGCGCCGCTTTGCAGGGTGCGTTCGTTGTACGAGGTGATTATGCCGCCGAAACTTACTTCCTGACCGTCGCTGTGGGCTTCTTCGTTGAGGGCTTTCAGCGTATGGCTGACACAGTAGTTCAGTTCCATGTAGTAGGGGTCGAGCGGATGTGCCGACAGATACATGCCCACCAGCTCGCGTTCTTTGTCCAGACGGGCTATGTTCGACCATGGCACCGCCGGCTCTATCTGCGGGCGTCCGGCGGTGTTGATTTCGTCGTCGAAGTCGCCGAAGAGCGAGGCCTCGTTGGCCTGCTTCATGCTCTGGTACTGGTTGCCGTAGCGCAGCAGTATCTCGCTCATTATCTCGCCGCGCTGGTTGGGCTCTACAAGGTCTTCGCGTTTGATGCCCTCGAAGCAGTCGAAAGCGCCGGCTATGGCCAGCGACTCGAATACACGCCGGTTGACCGACCCGGCCGGCACACGCTCCACAAAGTCGTAGATGTCGGCAAAGGGGCCGTTGGCTTCGCGTTCGGCCACTATGTCGCGCACTACATTGCCGCCCACACCTTTTATGGCTGAGAGTCCGAAGCGGATGTCGCCCTTGCGGTTTACACCGAACGAACTGTACGACTCGTTCACATCGGGGCCTTTTACGTTTATACCCATGCTTTTGCATTCGGCCATGAAGCCGGTGAGCTTGGTGATGTCGGTAAGGTTGCGGCTCAATACGGCTGCCATGTATTCGCTGGGGTAGTTGGCCTTGAGATATGCTGTCTGGAATGCTACCCAACTGTAGCAGGTGGCGTGCGATTTGTTAAAGGCGTATGAGGCGAATTTTTCCCAGTCGGCCCATATTTTTTCCAGCACTTTGGGGTCGTGACCGTTCTTCTGCCCGCCTTCGAGAAAGAGTGCCTTGAGGGCGTTCATCTTGTCAATCATCTTCTTGCCCATGGCTTTGCGCAGGGTGTCGCTCTGGCCGCGGGTGAAGTTGGCCAGCAGTCGCGACAGAAGCATCACCTGTTCCTGATACACCGTTACACCGTAGGTGTCTTTCAGGTAAACTTCCATCTCGGGTATGTCGTATATTATAGGCGATTCGCCGTGTTTGCGCTTGATAAAGTCGGGGATATAGTCCATAGGCCCTGGGCGGTACAGGGCGTTCATGGCTATGAGGTCTTCGAATGTCGAGGGCTTGAGTTCGCGCAGGTATTTCTGCATGCCGGCCGACTCGAACTGGAAGGTGCCTATGGTTTTGCCCTGGGTGTACAGTTCGTAGGTCTTGGGGTCGTCGATGGGTATGGTGTCGAGATCTATATCTATGCCGTGGGTCTGCTTTATGTTGGCCACAGCCTCTTTGAGAATCGACAGTGTTTTTAGACCCAGGAAGTCCATCTTAATCAGGCCGGTTTCCTCGATTACGCGTCCTTCATACTGGGTCACAAGTAGTTTGCCCTCCGTTTTATCGGTGGCGGTACTTACAGGCACCCAGTCGGTGATGTCGTCGCGGCAGATAATTACACCGCAGGCGTGTACGCCTATGTTGCGCACGTTGCCCTCAAGTTGCTTGGCATAGCGTAGGGTGTCGACTATCAGCGGGTTGCTGCTTTTAAGTTCGGGTTCGAATTCCTTTACATGGTCGTAGCAGTTCTGCAGTGTCGGTTTCAGTTCCTTGCCGTTTACTACCGGCATGCGGGCTGGTATGAGTTTGGTCAGACGGTTGCTCTCCGGCAGCGGCAGATTCACCACTCGGGCCACATCCTTGATAGCCGATTTGGCGGCCATGGTGCCGTAGGTGATGATGTGGGCAACCTTTTCCTCGCCGTATTTGCGGGTGACGTATTTCAGCACCTCGGCACGGCCGTCGTCGTCGAAGTCTATATCGATATCCGGCAGTGATATACGGTCGGGGTTGAGAAAACGTTCGAACAGCAGGTCGTATTTTATCGGGTCAATCTGCGTTATGCCAAGGCAGTAGGCTACCACCGAACCGGCTGCTGAACCACGGCCCGGACCTACGCTTACGCCCAGTTCCTCGCGGCCTACACGTATAAAGTCTTGCACAATAAGGAAGTAGCCCGGAAAACCCATGGTCTTCATTATATGCAGTTCAAATTTGATGCGTTCTTTCAGTTCGTCGGTCAGTGGGTCGCCGTAGCGTTTTTTCGCGCCATCATAGGCGAGTTTCTTAAGATAGTCGGCCTCGAATTTTATGCGGTAGAGCTTTTCGTAGCCGCCCAGTTTCTTTATTTTTGCCTTGGCATCCTCTTCGCTCAGCACCACATTGCCGTTTTCGTCCTGTGTGAACTCGTCAAAGAGTTCTTTCTCGGTGATGCGGCTGCGATATTCGGCTTCAGTGCCGAAGCTGGCCGGAATCTCGAAGTTGGGCATGATTGGCGGGTGGTCGATGCAGTAGGTTTCAACCTTGTCGAGCAGTTCTACTGTGTTGCTGATTGCTTCCGGCAGGTCGGCGAACAGACTGCTCATCTCCTCGCTGCTCTTCAGCCATTCCTGCTTTGTATAAAGCATGCGACCTTCGTCGTTTAGCAGTTTGTTGGTCGACAGGCAGATAAGTCTGTCGTGCGCTTCCGAGTCTTCTTCGTTGGCAAAGTGAACGTCGTTCGAGGCTACGATTTTGATGTTGTGTTTGCGTGCCAGCTCTATCAGTTTCGGTTCTATCTGTTTCTGCAACTCGTATACATTATGGTTCGCGCGCGGAACTGTAGCTTTGTGGCGCTGTAGCTCTATATAATAATCGTCGCCAAAGGTTTCTTTGAACCACGCCACCTGGCGGTCGGCCTCCTCATACTGGCCGGCCTGCAGCAGACGCGGAATCTCTCCGCCCAGACAGGCTGAGCATACTATCAGTCCCTCGTTATGCTTGGCGAGTTCGCTTTTGTCGGTTCGGGCGTGCGAATAAAAGCCCTCGGTCCATGCTTTCGACACCAGTTTTACCAGGTTGTGGTAGCCGGTTTCGTTCTTGGCCAGCACAATCAGGTGCCGTCCGGTGTCTTTCTTGTCCACATGTTCGTGCAGCGACTTCTGTGCCACATACATCTCGCAACCGAAAATAGGCTTGAATATTTTCTTCTGTAGTTTGGCTATTTCTGCTTCTGCTGTTGCTGCAGCTTCGGAATCGCCGTCGGCCTTAGCTTTCTCCAGCACCTTCTTGGCGTCTTTGATAGCTCCGAGGGTTTTGCCGTTCTTCTTGTTTACATAATTAAAATACTCTTTTATGCCAAACATGTTGCCATGGTCGGTTATAGCCATGCCGGGCATGCCGTCGGCCATTGCTTTATCAACGAGCGACGATATCGACGCCACTCCGTCGAGCAGCGAATATTCAGTATGTACGTGCAGGTGTACGAATTTACTCATATTTGTATAGTAGAACCATCCTTCACGCTCTATAATAATATACAGGGTAGGGGAGCGTCGACGATTCAGACATCAAAGTTACTAAAAAAATGCGTACTATATAGTAGCCGAACCGAGAATTATTCAATTTGTTTACTGATGACCGATTTTTTTTCTGAACTTTTCTTCAAAAAAAGTGTTTTAAGTCTTGCACGTTCAAAATTAATAAGTTAACTTTGTATCCGCAGCAAATATAACGCAAATTCAGCCCGCTTAAGTGTTAAATAAATGTTAAATTCGTAAAAACATTTGGTGGTGGACGAAAAACCGCGTAACTTTGCACTCGCTTTCGGGAACGACCTGAGGGCGACGAAAAA
>CAJUHX010000074.1 GCA_910586455.1 uncultured Muribaculaceae bacterium
TTCACTCCACAAAGATAGCCACGTCCTTAAATTTCTTAGAGGAAATATACGCAATAATATTGATATTTGCAAATGAACAATTACAATTTAAACTATTGTAAACTATTCGTTTAGCATCACCGGCAATCACCGGCAACTGTAATGCTGTTGTGCAGGATATTTTCGAGAATGTCGGGAAGCTGCGCGAGCATGTGGAGCAGACAATCGGTAAGTCGTTGGACACAATGTCGACACTTTGAACAAGATGATTAAAGGCGTCGGGGAGGTTTTTTATTTTTGACCGTGCTCGTATAAAATATAAAAAGAGTAAAGCCGTTTTGTAAATAGCATGTTTTTTATTAATTTTGTACTGATGAAGAAATTTCCTGCTATTATATTCACAGCCGTTGTATTTTGCCCGTCGGCTGCGATGGCACAACTAAGCCTGCCTTCAGGTCTGCCTGCCGTAAAAATTGACGCCGCGGCATCGACCGGACTTGATGGCGGCATATATGTATTGCCGTCGACACAGGGTGTGGAGCTGCGCTACAGCTCATCCTCACCGGTAAACTGGCAGCGTTTCAGCAATCTCGGCGCTGCTTACGCCGAGGATATAAGCGATGTGCGCCACGAGGACAACGACTGGATTGTAACCCTTGGCGGCGATGATACAGGTCTGGTGGTCACTGTGGCAGGAATCAGTCATTATTACTGGTTTGTGAACTACGCCAACCACCGCCTGGAACTTCAGAGTCTTGGATTTGCAGCTGAACAGGACTGCGACCGCACTTCGCTGCAGCCCGTAGGGCAGGGCGACCGCATACTGTATTATACAATCAACGGCAGACCGGAGGAGCTCAGCCGCGAAATAGAAATAGAATATACCACACTGCGCTACGACGAAAACAGTGAACAATATCAGCCCGTGGTAACTGCAGTGCAGATACCTTATCTGCAGAGCGTAGTGGCGGTGGAGGCTCCGCTATGCGACACCGATTTCCGTATGAGCGGCGACCGCTTCCTGCGCGAGTGGGAGCAGCTGCAGCAAGTTACCTCCGACCGCTGGCAGACTATAGCTGTCGCGGCCGAAACCACTGCCGTGCAGACCGAACGCGACGTGCCGAACGAGCAGAAGGACAGCGACGGACTCGGCGGAAGCGCTCCATGCGAAATCACTTTTACCGCAGCTGTAAGCGATGCCGCGGTGTACCGCGAGTGGCAGATTTCCGACGACCCCGAATTCGGCATTGTCGACTACCGCTATAACGAACTGCAGATAGAACACACCTTCCGCGAACAAGGCACCCACTACGTACGTTTTATTGCTGATAACGCCGAAGGCAGCTGCGAATATACCGGACAGACCTACGAGGTGTTCATTGGCGAGTCGGCACTGCGCTGCCCCAACGCATTCACTCCGTTCACCTCGCCCGGTGTAAACGACGAGTGGCGGGTAAGCTACAAATCGCTTATCGACTACGAGTGCCATATCTTCAACAAGTGGGGCACAGAGCTGTTCAACGCCACCGACCCTGCCATAGGCTGGGACGGCAAATATGGCGGCAAATATGTGCCTGCAGGTACATATTACTATGTGATACGTGCCGAGGGTTCCGACGGCAAACAGTACAAACTCAGCGGTGATATCAACATCATAGGCTACCACGGCAACAGCAACAGCACTGCCGATGGTGAGTGATTAATTTTATACAGCCTCTTAAACACATCAACAATGAAAAGATACCTCGGCGCCATAGGCGCTACCGCAATAATAGGTCTGGCATTTGTGCTGACCACTTCGAACGACACTCTTGCCGAACCGGTACCCTCGGCTCCGGCAAATGAATTCTCTACAGTGGTAAATCCGCAGATACCGGCATCGTTCACTCTGTGCGGCGAAAAAGTCGATCTCGACAGAGTGGACATGTACGAACGCTTTGACCGCGAACTCACCTCCATGGCCTATACCCACGGCACCACCATGCTTATGCTAAAGCGGGCCAACAAGCTCTTCCCGGTAATCGCACCGATACTGAAGGCAAACGGCATGCCTGACGACATTATATATCTGGCCTGCGTGGAAAGCTCGCTCAATCCGCGGGCACTCTCTCCGGCCAAAGCCGGCGGCATCTGGCAGTTCATGCCGGCCACTGCCAAGCAATACGGTCTGGAAGTAAGCGACGAAGTCGACGAGCGCTACGATATCTGCAAAGCCACTGCCGCCGCGTGCAAATATCTTAAAAAGTATAAGAACCAGTACGGCGACTGGGCCTCGGCCATGGCTGCCTACAACGCCGGCCCTACCCGCATTGCAAACGAACTCGATGCCCAGTCTGGCGACGATGCCTTCGACCTTTACCTCAACGAGGAAACCTCGCGCTATGTATTCCGCATCTTGGCTACCAAGGCCATATTCGAGAACCCGCGTGCGTTCGGCTTCACCCTCACCGCCGACCAGCTGTATATGCCCGTGGAATGCGACGAGGTGGAAGTGAACGGCCCCGTGGAGAGCTGGCCACAGTGGGCTGCAGACCATGGTTTAAGCTATGCACAGCTGCGCGATGAAAATCCGTGGATCAGAACAAAAAAACTAACCAATAAGGCTGCCAAAACCTATAAAGTGCGTGTGCCTAAAAAGGATTCACTAAAGCGCAGCACTCAGCACCGTAAAATTTATAACCGGAACTGGATAGAATAAGCTGATGTCAGAAAAAATCATATCTACCGACGGCTTCGACCACCTCTCGGTAATAGGAGCCAGAGTAAACAACCTGAAAAATATCGACGTTGACATACCGCACGGCAAGCTCACCGTTATAACCGGTCTGAGCGGCAGCGGAAAATCGAGCCTGGCTTTCGACACTATTTTTGCCGAAGGCCAGCGTCGCTATATAGAAACTTTCTCGTCGTATGCCCGCAATATGCTCGGCACTCTTGAGCGGCCCGATGTCGACAAAGTCACAGGGCTCAATCCGGTGATAGCGATAGAGCAGAAGACAGTAAACAAAAATCCGCGAAGCACCATAGGCACAACCACCGAAATATATGATTTTCTGCGACTGCTATATGCCCGCATAGGCAAGGCTCGCAGCTACGAATCGGGCGCCGAAATGGTGAAATACTCCGAGGAAAAAATAGTGCAGCTCATACTCGATAAATTCGAAGACCGCAAAATTTATCTGCTGGCTCCGCTGGTGAAAAACCGCAAGGGCCATTACAAGGAGCTGTTTGAAGGTTTGCGCCGCAAGGGCTATCTGAATGTTCGTGTCGACGGCGAACTGCGCGAGATTGCGCAGGGCATGAAGCTCGACCGCTATAAGAACCACAGCATAGAGCTGGTGGTCGACAGGCTTAAACCGTCGTCGAAAGACGAAAGTCGTCTGCGCGAAAGTGTGGCCGAAGCCATGCGCCTTGGCGAAAAACAGATGATGGTATTCGACCTCGAAACATCGCAGCTCAGCCACTACAGCCGTCAGCTGATGGACCCTGTCACCGGTCTTTCGTACCGCGAACCGGCGCCACACGATTTCTCGTTCAACTCACCGCAGGGTGCCTGCCCCTGCTGCAAGGGCCTGGGCATGGTAAACATTGTGGACCGCAAAAAAATAATGCCGGATGATAGCGTGTCGGTGGCCGCAGGTGGCATTGTGCCTCTGGGCAAACAGAAGAACTCTATGATATTCTGGCAGATTGCAGCCATTTGTGAAAAGTACGGCTACGACCTGAAGACCCCTGTAGGACAGCTCAGCGACGAATGTATAGGCGAGATTATGAACGGCACCACCGACCGCCTTCAGCTCAAAAACGACACCATGAGCACTCAGAACTACTTTCAGTTGTACGAAGGTCTGATAAAGTACCTCGAACTGCAGCAGACCGATGACTCGGGCAGCGGTGCCAAAAAATGGAGCGGTCAGTTCTTTTCGCGTGTAGTATGTCCTGAATGTAATGGCGACAGGCTATGCCGCGAATCACTGCACTTTTTTGTCGACGGCATGAACATAGCCGAACTGACCCGCATGGATATAGCACGCCTGCATCGCTGGAGCCTCGAAGTAGAGGAGCGCCTCGACGGCAGCGACCGCACCGTGGCTCACGAAATACTCAAGGAAGTATCCACCCGACTGGGCTTTCTGGTAGATGTAGGCCTCGACTATCTGCAGCTGAGCCGCAACTCGGGCACGCTGTCGGGCGGCGAAAGCCAGCGCATACGTCTGGCTACACAGCTTGGCAGCGAGCTTGTGAACGTGTTGTATATCCTCGACGAGCCATCGATTGGATTGCACCAGCGCGACAACCGCCGACTGATAGACTCGCTCCAGCGTCTGCGCGATGCCTCCAACTCCATTATAGTGGTAGAGCACGACAAAGACATAATGCTCGATGCCGACTACGTGATAGACATCGGGCCCGGAGCCGGACGCAAAGGCGGAGAAGTAGTCTTTGCCGGAACACCCCGCGAGATGCTTGCCGGCGATACACTTACCGCGCGCTATCTTAACGGCTCGCTGAAAGTGGGCGAGAACCCGCCCCGTCGTCGCGGCAACGGCAAAACTCTGACGCTTAAAGGCTGTACAGGCCATAATCTTAAAAATGTTGACCTTGAATTGCCTCTGGGCACTTTCACCTGCGTGGCAGGCGTGTCGGGCAGCGGCAAGTCGAGCATAATCAACGGCACACTGCAGCCGATACTCAGCAAGCACTTTTTCCGCTCGCATCTGGAGCCTCTGCCATATACCGAAATCGAGGGCATCGAGAATATCGACAAGGTAGTGACCGTCGACCAGTCGCCGCTGGGACGTACTCCCCGCTCCAATCCGGCCACCTATACCGGTGTGTTCTCCGACATCCGTTCGCTGTTCGTGAACTTGCCCGAAGCCAAAATCCGAGGTTATAAACCCGGACGTTTTTCGTTCAACGTGGCCGGCGGACGCTGCGAGGCATGTTCAGGTAATGGCTACAAAACCATAGAGATGAACTTTCTGCCCGATGTACTCATACCATGCGAGGTGTGCGGAGGCAAGCGCTATAACCGCGAAACTCTTGAGGTGCGCTTCAAAGGCAAGTCAATAGCCGACGTGCTCGACATGACCATCAACCGGGCAGTGGAATTCTTTGCCTCGGTGCCTCCGATACTGAAAAAGCTGAAAGTACTGCAGGATATCGGGCTTGGTTACATAAAGCTCGGTCAGCCCTCCAGTACGCTGTCGGGCGGCGAGAACCAGCGCGTGAAGCTTGCTACCGAACTGGCCAAACGCGATACCGGCAAGACTCTGTTCATACTCGACGAACCCACCACCGGCCTGCATTTCGACGACGTGAACACACTGCTGACGATTCTCAACCGCCTCGTCGACAAAGGCAACACCGTGCTGGTGATAGAGCATAACCTCGACATGATTGCCGCCGCCGACCATGTAATTGACATGGGCCCCGGCGGAGGCGAGCACGGCGGCCGTATCATCGCCACCGGCACTCCCGAGCAGATTGCCGCCGGCAATTCGCCCACGGCATCGTTCCTGAAAGAGCAGCTATCCTGATCCGACGTTGCAAACAATCGGAGGATTAATCGGTTATATTTATAAGCCGAATATTTATGCTTAAATTTCTCCGATTATGAAAATACTTCCGATTATGGCTGCGGCAGCGATTACACTTGGCGCCGCATACCCGGCAGAAGCTTGCTCGCGTGTGGTATTCCTCAGCGACAGTACTGCTAAAGAAAACATTGTGATGGTTGGCCGAACGCTCGACTGGCGTACGCCGATTCCGACAAATATATATGTATATCCGGCCGGTATAACAAAGCAGTCGATGCCTAAGGGGCCTATGCTGCGCTGGACTTCGAAGTACGGCTCAGTAGTGTCAGTAGGTTACGACGGCGGTATCACCGAGGGCATGAACAACCAAGGCCTGATTATGAACAGTCTTTTCTGCAAGACTGCCATATACCGCGAGGCCAAAGCCGACGAAGATGTGCCGGTAGTAAGTCTGTCGATGATTGTTGCCTATTTCCTGGATAATTTCAAAACAGTAGACGAAGTTGATACATGGTTAAAAGCCAACGATTTTGCTATTGCAGGCGAAACATTCGACGGTGGTACTGTATCGCTGCTGCACTTCGGTATTACCGACCGTACGGGCGAAACTCTGCTGATGGAGTACGTTGACGGCCGGCTGACCACACATCGCGGACGCGACCTGACTGTTATGACCAACGACCCGAACTACACCGACATGATGGCCATAAACAAATACTGGACCAATATAGGCGGTACACACATGCTGCCCGGTACGGTAAACAGTCCCGACCGTTTTGTGCGCGCCGATTTCTTTATCAACCATGTGCCGCACAATGTCGATTACAACACTGCATGGGCCGAACTGGCCTCGATAATGGCCAATATATCGGTGCCCATGGGCTATGAGTTGCCCGGTTCGCCAAACATGTCGTCGACCCAGTGGCGAAGCATCTCCGATGCAGGTCGACTGAGATATTATTTCAAATTTTCCGATAGCCTCAGCGACTTTTACGTCGACCTTGGCAAACTGATGCTTACGCCGGGTGCGCCTATACTTAAACTCGACACTACCGACTACTCGGATTTCCATGGCTGTATAAACCATGAACTCAAAAAGAGCAATGGTTTCAAGCCCATGTGGTAATTGGGTGCTTAAGGCTTGGTAAAATAATTGGAGGTTATTGCTGCATTGTCAATGCAGCAATAACCTCCAATCTTATGTTTGTACCGTATGGTGTGTGTTGGCAGAACTATGCGCCCATCACTCAATTACTTGGTGCGGGCGAGGATGTAGGCCGAGGTGGCGGGAATTTCAGTTTTGCCGCCGCGTGTGGTGCCGAGGCTGCCGTCCGGGTCGATTTTTCCGTCGAAGGCTATGATGGTCCAGTCGGCTTTGGGGATGTTTACGGTCGCAGGCTCGGTATTTCCGTTGAATACCAGTTTGATTTCTTTCCAGCTGTCGCCGTTGGCGTTGTCCTTGAGCGAGTAGCTGATAAGGTTCGAGCCGCTGACTTTGTCGAATACCAGGTGCTTGGCAATGTCATCGGCTGTGGTCATGCGGAATGCCGGATGCTCCTTGCGGAGGCGTATCAGCTGGCGGTAGTAGTCGAACTGCACGGCATTCTTGTGCTTGAGATTCCAGTCGATGGCGTTGATGGAATCGGGCGACTTGTATGAGTTGTGTACGCCCTTTTTGTCGCGGAATATCTCTTCGCCGGCAAAGATAAACGGGGTGCCCTGCGAGGTAAACACAATGGTCTGGGCAAGGCGTGCGGCGCGCTGTCGCTCGTCCTCCGATGTGCCGGGCATCGACTTGGCGAGTTTGTCGGTGAGGGTGAGGTCGTCGTGGCAGCTCACATAGTTGATAATCTGGGTAGGTGCCGAGGCATATGCGAACTTTGAGTTGTTGCCCTTGCTGTAGTCGACCTGCGGATGTGCTGTCGATGCCACGATTCCTATTTTTACGGTTTCCTCGTTGCCGGGTTTGCCGGTGGCGAAACCACGGTCTTCGGCATTTGAGTAGTGGCCCTTGATGGCGTCGCGTATGTCGTCGGAGAATACAGCTATGCCGTCCATTTTTGCTACATTTTCTTTAAGTGCGCGCTGTTCGGCAGGCAAGGGCGAGTCGCCGGCAGTCCAGCCTTCGCCGTATACGAATATCGACGGATTGATTTTTTTGAGTTCGGCGGCTACCCGGTTCATGGTTTCGATGTCGTGGATTGCCATGAGGTCGAAGCGGAAGCCGTCTATGTGGTATTCGTCGGCCCAGTATTTCACCGAATTTACAATAAAGTCGCTCATCTGCCGACGGTCCGATGCGGTTTCATTGCCGCAGCCCGATGCGTCGCTGTAGCTGCCGTCGGCACGGTGGCGGTAGAAGTATCCCGGGGCGGTGAGTGAGAAGTTGGAATCGTCGTTGTTGGCGGTGTGGTTATACACTACGTCCATAACCACGCCAATGCCGGCGTTGTGCAGGGCCTGTACCATCTGTTTCATTTCGCGCACTCTGGTGGCAGGGTCCGCCGGATTGGTGGAGTAGCTGCCTTCGGGAGCGTTGTAGTTAAACGGGTCATAGCCCCAGTTGTATTGGTTGGAGGGCAGGTTCGACTCGTCGACTGAGTTGTAGTCATAGCTGGGCAGTATGTGCACATGCGTCACGCCAAGCTGTTTAAGGTGCTCGATGCCTGTAGGATTGCCTGTCGGTGACTTGGTGTCCTGCTCGGTCAGAGCCAGAAACTTGCCTTTGTTTACGATGCCGCTGGTCGGATGCACGCTGAAATCGCGGTGGTGCATCTCGTAGATTACGGCATCGGTGATGTTTTTGGTGTGCGGGCCGCGGTCTTCAGCCCAGCCTTCGGGATTGGTGTTGCTGAAGTCGATTATGGCGGCTCTCATGCCGTTGGTGCCAACGGCCTTTGCCCATATACCGGGAGTTTCGGCCAGCCACTTGCCGTTATGCATAATCTGAAATGTATAAAACTTGCCGTAGAGCTGCTGCGGAACCGACACGCGCCATACCCCGCGGTCGCCCTTGGTCATCTGCAGGCTTTTGTAAGCGGGAGTGTTACGGTCGGTGTTGTACAGGAGTACTCTGGCTTGCTGTGCCTCGGGCGACCAGAGGGCAAAGTGAGTGCCCTCAGAATCGACGGTGAGCTCGAGGTCAGTACTGTCATAGCTTGGCCAGGAGGCGTATCTGGCATCGGGGTTCTGGGCTTGCGCAAGTATGGGCGAGCCTGTAGCGGCGGTCAGCATCATGGCCGCAGTGCAGAGTTGCATAAAAGTAAGTTTCATGTAGTTGTGTATGACCCCGCAGGGCAATAAGTATGATATTGGATTATTATAGCGGTTTTTAACGGATTACAATCCGCTGGCTTAGCTTCTCGATTTTAACAATGTAGTATCCGGCGCCGAGGTCTACGGCAGTAGTGCCGTGAGGAGCGTCGAACTGCTTTACCACCTGACCGGTAAGGGCATATATGACAACCGGTTTCGCTTCATCATCGTGGTTGGTGATGTTGAGCTGGTGGCCGTTGACTTTAAGTTCTACCGTCTTGACCTCAGCTTCCTGAACGTAAGGTTCGGGCATGGCATGGACTGCCGGAGCTACAGCACCGGATATCATAACAGCTATGGCGAGTATTAAGTAGACTTTTTTCATCATTCACAAAGTTATAATAAAATTGTCAGACATCCAAATATTTCAGAAACTTTAAGAGATTGTCTAAGAGTGTGTTTGAATTTAAATAGATTTTAATGTTCGACATGATTAAGCAAC
>CAJUHX010000075.1 GCA_910586455.1 uncultured Muribaculaceae bacterium
TCCTGTACGGTGTTGAAGCCGAGGTTGTCGATGATTTCATAGCCTGCGCAGCCGAAGAAGTTGGTCGAGAACTGGGCGCGGGCCAGGCGCATAGCCAGATTGCCGATGGTGAGCATGAATACCTTCGGACGGTTGGCGGCTGCCTCGGTGGCAAGGCGGAGTTCCTCGAAGTCGCTGGCGGCGCGCTTGCCGCAGAGTGCGTGTTCGCCTTTCTGTTCGGCGCAACCGCAGCTGCAGCTTTCGCTAATCCGGATTTTGCCGGCGGCCATTTCGTTGATGTTGGGGTATTGGTTGGTACCGAGCAGTATTTCCTTGCGGCGGGCTACATCGGTGTGGCGCTTTTTGCACGATTCGTTTACTGCGTCCTGTACCTTGCCTTCATCCACGAGCTTGAAGAAGCCGCCCTGGGCTTCGGCGTCGAGGAAGAGTTTCCATGCTTCGCGGGCGATGGATACGGTGAGGGTTTCTACATAGTAACTGCCGCCTGCGGGGTCGACAACCTTGTCGAGGTGGCTTTCTTCCTTAAGCAGGAACTGCTGGTTGCGTGCGATGCGCTCGCTGAAAGCGTCCGGAGTCTGATAGGGAACGTCGAACGGAGTGGTGGTGATAGAGTCGACACCTGCAAGTGCTGCCGACATCGATTCGGTCTGGCTGCGGAGCAGGTTCACGTGAGCGTCGTAGATAGTCTGGTTGAAGCGAGAGGTCACGGCGTGAACGGCCATCTTGCAGGCACATTCGCACTCGGGATTGTATTGCTTCACAATCTGGGCCCAGAGCATGCGGGCTGCACGGAATTTCGACAGTTCCATGAAGAAGTTCGACGACACACCCATGTTGAATTTGATGCGGGTGGCAACCTGGTCGACGGTGAGGCCGGCATCGGTCAGTGCGGTGAGCCAGTCGGCGCCCCATGCGAGAGCGTAGCCGAGTTCCTGAGCGATGTACGAACCGCTGTCGCTGAGCATAACCGAGTTAACGGCCAGCACGCGGAGTGCGGGAACATCGGCGGCAAGCTCAATCATGGCCTTTGCAGTTTCAACAAAGTCTGCGGGTATTTCGCCACCGTGGCGGAATGCGCGGCGCAGCGGGTTGAAGTTAACCGAGCCACGGAAGCATTTTTCTGCTCCCTTTTCCTTTATATAAGCTACAAGATTTTCAACCAAAGCCTTTGCTTTACGCTGGCAGCAGTTGATATTGATTTCGATTTTGCAGAGGTCGATGCCTTCGAGCAGAACAGCGATTTCCTCTTTGGTGGGTTCGGCGAGCTTGAAACCGAGCGAGGTCACACCCTTGGTGAGTACATCGCGGGCAATTTCATTTGCCTTTGCAGCAGAGTCGGCGACAATTTCCTGACGGGTGAGCCAGTCGTTGTTGTTGCGGGTACCGCGTACGTAGGGATATTCACCGGGGAGAGAATTGGTGGTTTCGAGGCCTTCGATGTCTTCGAGGCGGTAAACCGGCTGAAGGTTGAAGCCTTCGTTTGTGCGCCACACGAGCTTTTTGTCGAAGTCGGCGCCCTTGAGGTCAGCTTCCACTTTTGTACGCCATTCCTGATAGGAAGTGGCGGGAAACTGATCGAATAATGGTTCTTTCTTTTCTGCCATAACGATTAGATCGTAATTTATTTAGAGTTAGGTATTTGTGTCTGATTATGGTATGATTATGACCTTCAACGGGCCATAGAACCCCATTAAAAGCACACAAATTTACAAAACTTTAATCTAAACACAAATTTTTCGGGGAAAAATCGGCATTTTTTTGTAACTTTACATCATCAAAATGATTCTGCAATGTACACAAGCCGCAAATACACCGCCAGACTTCTGGCCGACGCATTATATGAATATGGTGTCCGCGATGTGGTGGTTTCGCCCGGGTCGCGCAATACTCCGCTGATACTGGCGCTGGAAGCCGCGGTGCTTCTGCGCAAGCATATTGTTATTGATGAACGCAGCGCTGCTTTCGCGGCTCTTGGTATGTCGTTGCAGAGCGGCAGGCCGGTGGCATGTATCTGTACATCAGGGTCGGCTGTGCTCAACTACGGGCCGGCAGTTGCCGAGGCGTTTTATCGCTGTGTGCCGCTGATAGTGATTTCGGCAGACCGTCCGCTGGAGTGGATTGACCAGGACGACAGTCAGACTTTACATCAGCACAGAGTGCTGGACAATATAGTAAAGGCTTCGTACGACATTGCCGTGGACGATGCCACTACAGCCGGATATGTAAGCAGAATACTCAATGATGCCCTGACTATGGCTATAAGTCGCCGCCGTGGGCCGGTACATATAAACATGCAGTTCGGCGAGCCGCTCGGTGAAACTGTCGACTGTGCTGACAGCGGTTTCAGGCATGTATCTCGTCATTGTGATTGCAGTAGCAGCATGGAGTTGCCGGGGCCGGCATACAACCGGGTTATGATTGTGGCCGGATTTCATTGCCCCGACGAAGAGTACTCGCAGTTGCTTTACAAACTGCACACCGAGTGCGGCATGGCTGTACTGTGTGAGGCGCAGTCGAATGTCGACGGCATCGGAGCGGCTCCTGCACTTAAAGCTCTGGGCCTCCATGAATCGACCGAAGACTATGCTCCCGGGCTTGTGATAAGTACGGGCGGTGGATTGGTGTCGAAAGAGCTGAAACGCTATCTGCGTGAAACACTTTTGTGCGAGCACTGGTATGTAGGTTATAGTGACTATGCAGTGGACTGCTACCGACATTTGACACGGCGTTTTGATATGGATGAGAAGGCCTTTCTCAAGGCGCTGTATAACAAGTATTCATCCGGCCCGAAAAGCGATTTCGGGGAGAGATGGAGCAAGCTGCACGTCGAAGGGGCCGAAATTGCACGCGAATATACCTGCCGCGCGCCGTGGAGCGACATGGTGGCTGTGAGAATGCTGCTGGAGAGTCGCCCCGAAACCAAAGGCCGGACTCTGCATCTGAGCAATGGCACTGCGGTGCGTTATGCCCAGTACTGCAGTGCGGCAGGCTGGCGTGCTGTAGAGTGCAACCGAGGTGTGAGCGGCATCGACGGCTCGGTGTCGACTGCCATCGGCGCCGCTGTCGCAGGCGGTAAAGTGCTGCTGGTATGCGGCGACATGAGTGCGCAGTACGATATGGGTGCGCTGGCTATAAATGAGATTCCAGATGATTTCCGGCTGGTTGTACTCGACAACAGTGGCGGAGGTATTTTCCGCGTAATAGGGTCGACCGCAGGTATGTGCGGCGAAATGCGCGAGCGCTATTACAGCGGCAACATCAATCTGCCGTTGCGCCAGCTTGCCGACGGATTCGGTTTCGACTATTACGAAGTTGCATCGGCCGACGAACTCCGTAAGCAGTATCCTCGTTTCCTTGGAGCTCCGCGCAAGGCGATCATGCGAGTTGTAACCGAAGCCGAAGTGAGTGCCGAAGTATTCAGGGCTTTCTGAATCTGCGGTAGTTTTCCAGCGATTTACGGCTGCACTCGGCAGAGCACGCCCTTACATAATCCAGATTGATATAATGTCGTCCGTTTCCGCGAACCAGCGGAAATGCCTGCGCCTTGCGTGTCAGAGCTTCGTCGCAGTCGGGGCTGCGGAATCCGGGCAGAGTGGGGCGTAACCCCTGCGGAACACTGTCGACTGTCACCGGCTGCACTACAGCGCATGGCGGGTAGCCAATGGCAGTCCACATCACTGCCCGGCGGGCATCGTCCTCGCTGCAGATACCTTCGATTACTATGGCGGCCGTGGAGGTATAGCGCGGTATGAAGTCCTGGTCAACGGTCCAGCTGCAGTTGTCGCGGGCTACATCGCGGCCCAGAACCGAATGGTAGAAACTGCGGCTTGCACCTTCGGTAAAAAGTTCGGGAGTGAGAGTGCCGTTGCAAATGGCATCGCTCAGAATGTGTGCAGCATTGTCGTAGCGGATATAGCCGTAACCGCCGTCGGGTTCGCCGCTCATCGAATAGTTGGTGCGTATCAGGCAGCCGTGCGGGTCATCGTCGGCATCGAACCGCACCATGCTGTCGTCGGCTACCTCGAAGTATGCCGCGCCACCGTGGGCGTCGATTACACCGAAGTTGGCCTGTACGCCGCGTGGGCGCTTCATGTCGGACAGCAGGCGTTCGAAGTCGTCGACAGTGGTACAGCGTTGAAGCGCAGCAGCCATAACCTTGCCCTCGCAGTCTTTGTATACGGCGGTGTCCGGGGCCAGATTATATGAGGCAGTATTCATGATGGCAAATCCGCGGCTGTTCATGCCTGTCCAGGCTTCGGCGAGGGTCGAATCGCCGGCATTATACAGAGCCACGTAAGCAAAAGTGCTGTCGGTGGCGGCGCTGCGCTCCACAAAATTTGCCTCCTGCGATGTGTCGCGGTGCTTCCACAGCATTGGGCGTCCGCTTGCTGAGGCGCGGCCCGATACAACCATCGAAGTACAGGCATCGGCAGCCAAGACTCCCAGAAGGGCCAAGGCTGCCGATGCCGGATATTTCAACAGGTTTATATTCATCAGTTCAGTAAGTGTTTCAGACGCCCCAGAAGTTCATCGCCAAGGGCTGTTTTTTTGTCGATATGGTCGAGAACCATTTTTACGAAGTCATCGGACTGGAACTCGCCGCGGACTTGTTCGAAGTCTGCATCACAGCTTGCTTCGGAACCATCGGCACCGAAGCCGATACGTGATACCAGTGAGAATTCCTTGCGAGCATCGTCATACAACATTTTATCGAGAGTCACCACACTGTTGCGCCAGCGCTCTACTATGCGGGCCACGTCGGCGGCAGTAAGTTCCTGTGTAGTCTTGCCATACCATTGTGCAAAGTGTTCGTCCACCCAGGTCCATTCCATGTCGTAGTAGTCGGCGGCGAGCTGTTTTATGCGTTTTTCCGCTTCGTCGAGCGATGCGCAGCGTCCCGACGCAAGGTCGCTGCTCAGGCGTTCGATTTCGTTGTGTGGTGCTATCATGCCTGCAAGGTCAATCCACTCGCCGCGGCCCGCCTCTATAGTGGGACGCAGCAGTCGGCGTATGTCTGCGTCAGATTCTAAGCTGGCGTCTTTAAGTCGGTGTATAAGCGAGTTGCCCATGAATTTGTCGAGCGCCATACCATAGTACTCCTTGCCCTTGCGCAGTGCCCTCGCATCGATGGTCATGGAGCGGTACGAATACTGGTCGGCGGTGAAGCCGAGGGTTTCTTCGATTGTATTCAGCAGTTTGATGCCGTTGAGCATCTTCGAGGCTGTGTACGGACTCAGCAGATTGAAATTGATGCAGTCGAGCAGGTCAGGGTCACGTCGTTTGTCGCGTTTCGGCCATTTGCGGGCGTCGCGTATGGTGCCGACACTCTTTATGTTCACACCGGGCACAAGGTAGCTGCGTCCGCGGTTCTCTATAAGGTATGAGAATGGCAGGGCCGATGTATCGGGGTGATTCACGTGGCGGCCCATCACCAGCGAGAATGCGCCGATGCGCGCCGGCCAGAGTATGTAGGAGTCGCTGGTTGTCTTGGAGCCGCGCTCCACTACACCTTGATGGATAGGTCCGAGCTTGTACATGTGGTTGCTCTGGTTCGAGCCGGAACCAGCGTTGAGGAACGAGAACATGCCGGCTATGAGCAGACTCGACTTGTGCATCGTAACCGTGTACGGTCCGGCAAATATGGCCGCCGCCTCGCCATTCTCGCAGGTGCAGTTGGCAAAGAAGAGCGAATCGTGGGCCGAGAACAGGTGGGTGAGATGGCAAGCCTGGCCCACGAACGAATGTATCAGCACCACCGACTCGGCAACGTGCGCGCCGGAGGCCAGAATAAAGTGTTCGGCCATTACATTCGAGCCAACATACACGGGATCGGACTCGGAGGCGGCTATGGTGCCGTCGGTGAGTTTCGCTGCGCCGTCGACAGAGGCGAAGTCGCCAATGTTAACATCAGTTATTTCGCCGGAGTTGATTATCCGCACCTCGCGGCCTATGATGCCGCGGTCGCTGCGCGCTTTGTCGGCCTCGGCGAGTATCAGGCTGCGCAGAGCGGCCACCATGTCGGGTTTGTGGCGGTACATAGCCACAAGCCATGCTATCTGAGCCGACAGTCGCGGATAAATAGGCACCTCGCGGCCTCCGGTTTCGTTGAGTACCGATACTTCGGTACCGATGCCGAATGTAGCCTTGCCGGTGCAGACTATGCGGTTGACATTTTCGATGAATGTTCCGGAGCCGATGTTGTAGTTGGCAATGTAGTTGGCCACGTTGTGTATGTACACGTTGTCGGCCAGACTTACATTGTGGAGAGCTACGTTCGATACAGATGCGGACACTGTGAATCCGCCCGGCAGGCAGAACTCACGGTCGGAAGCGCCGAGGCGTATGGCGCCGGAAAAGCGTACGTTGGAATATTTTTGCGGATTGAAGCCTTCGGAAACCGAAATATTGTTCCAGTCGTCGGCGATACATCCGCGCGACTGAAGTGTTCTGATTTCCTTGTTTGTTAGTGTGCGATACATCAGTGACAAATATATAAATACTAAATATAATCTGCGAATCAATAAATAAATATAAGTGAAACAGGTATTAAAATGGCGTTCGTACAGCCTTTCATTTGACAGCAGGGACGCGGTTTGCCGCGTCCCTGCCATGAATTAGTCGAGTTTATGTATAACCAGACCGGAACGGAGCTTGGGCTCGAACCAGGTGGTTTTCGGGGGCATGATATTGCCGGTGTCGGCAATGCGGATAAGCTGGTCCATCGACACGGGATAGAGCGCCAGAGCGGCTGCCATTTCGCCTGAGTCGACACGGCGGCTGAGTTCTTCCAGACCGCGGATGCCGCCTACGAAGTCCACGCGCTTGTCGGAGCGGAGATCATGGATAGCAAGGATGTCGCGCAGGATAAGATCCGACGAGATGGTTACGTCGAGCACGCCTATGGGGTCGTTGTCGTCGTAGGTGCCTTCGCGTGCGGTGAGCGAGTACCAGTGGCCTTCGAGATACAGCGCGAAGTTGTGGAGCTTTTCAGGGCGGTAGGGAGCTGTGCCCATGTCTTTCACCTCAAAGTTCTTCATCAGCTGCTCAAGGAACTCGGCGGGCGAATATCCGTTGAGGTCCTTTACCAGACGGTTGTAATCGATAATTTTGAGGTGCGATGCAGGGAATGCCACCGCCAGGAAGTAGTTGTACTCTTCGTCGCCGCGGTGTTCGGGGTTGTTCTTGGCCTTTTCAGCGCCAACAAGAGCTGCGGCAGCAGTACGGTGATGGCCGTCGGCAATGTACAGATAGGGAATCTTGGCGAATTCGGCAGTGATGGCGTTGATGAGTTCGCTGTCGTTGATAACCCAGAAAGTGTGGCCGAAACCGTCGGGAGCTACAAAGTCATATTCGGGCTCGGTGGCGGCAACGTTGCGTATGATTTTCTCAAGCACTTCGTTGTCGGGGAAGGCAAAGAACACCGGTTCGACGTTTGCGTTGTTGATACGCACATGTTTCATGCGGTCTTCTTCCTTGTCGCGACGGGTAAGTTCGTGCTTTTTGATGTTTTCGTTCATGTAATCCTCTACAGCAGCGGCGATAACGATGCCGTACTGGGTGCGGCCATCCATGGTCTGAGCGTAGAGATAATAGTGTTCGGCATTGTCCTGCACAAGCCAGCCGTTCTGCTGGAATGCGTTGAAGTTGGCCACTGCCTTGTCGTAGACCTTGGAATCGTGTTCGTCGGTGCCGGCGGGGAAGTCGATTTCGGGCTTTATAATGTGATAAAGCGACTTGGGATTACCCTCGGCTTCTTTGCGTGCTTCTTCGGAGTTAAGCACATCATAGGGGCGGGAAGCCACTTCGGTGACCATCTCGCGCGGCGGACGCAGTCCTTTGAATGGTTTTACTTTAGCCATGAATTTGAGTTTTGGTATAGAATAGAAGGTGAATTATTTCAGGGCCTGATCGCGAACGATTGTCTGTTTGCGGTCCGGACCTATGGATACAATTGCGATTGGCACGTTGAGTTCCTTTTCGAGGAATTCGATATATGCCTTGAAGTTTTCGGGGAACTCGTCGGCAGACTGCATGGCGGTCATGTCGGTTTTCCAGCCGGGGAGTTCGGTGTACACGGGCTTAAGCTGCTCGGTTTCTATGTCGTAGGGAAAGTCGCGAGTTTGTTTGCCGTCGATGTCATAGGCAACGCATGCCTTGATGGTATCGAAGCCGTCAAGGACGTCGGACTTCATCATAATCAGTTTTGTAACACCATTGAGCATTATGGCATAGCGGAGAGCCACCAGATCAACCCAGCCGCAACGGCGTTCACGGCCTGTGACGGCGCCGTATTCGTGGCCGAGGTCGCGGAGGGTTTTGCCGGTTTCGTCGAAGAGTTCGGTGGGGAAGGGGCCACTGCCTACGCGGGTGCAGTATGCCTTGAAGATACCGAATACATCGCCTATGCGGTTAGGCGCGACACCCAGACCGGTGCATGCGCCGGCGCAGATGGTGTTGCTTGAGGTAACAAACGGATACGAGCCGAAGTCCACGTCGAGCATGGTGCCCTGCGCGCCTTCGCAGAGTACCGACTTGCCTTCGTTGAGCTGCTTGTTGATAAAGTGTTCGCTGTCCACGATATCGTAGCAGTGGAGGTATTCAACGGCCTCAATCCAGGCTTTCTCGTTGGCTGCGAGCTCTTCCATATCGACTTTTGCGCCGAGAGCCTCAAGCATGCCCAGATGGCGGTCGCGGGCCTGTTTGTAGCGGTTTTCAAAGTCGCATAGCGAGTCGCCGAGCCGGAATCCGTTGCGCGATACCTTGTCGGTGTATGTGGGGCCGATGCCTTTGCCTGTAGTGCCTATTTTAGCTCCTCCCTTGGCTTTTTCGTTTGCAGCGTCGAGTAGACGGTGAGTAGGGAGAATCAGGTGGGCCTTTTTTGATAATTTCAGCTTTTTGCGGATGTCGGTTCCTGAAGCTTCGAGCGCCTCGGCTTCCTGGCGGAATAGAACGGGGTCGAGAACGACACCGTTGCCGATAATGTTTACGCTGCCACTCTGGAATACACCCGAGGGAATTGAGCGCAGAACGTATTTTTTGCCGTCGAATTCCAGCGTGTGACCGGCGTTCGGGCCACCCTGAAAGCGGGCCACGATATCGTAGCGTGGGGTAAGAA
>CAJUHX010000076.1 GCA_910586455.1 uncultured Muribaculaceae bacterium
CACCAACCTACATCATCGCCAACTTCGCTGATATCATAAACTTTTGCAGGTAATACTTACCTGCAAAAGTTGGCTAAATAGCCTCCATGTTGCATCCTATTCAAGGCTTTCGAGGAACAAGAGAGCAGTTCTGATACGGTCTTTTCCGGGTATATCGAGCAATACATCTCCGTCAAAGTTGAATTGGCCTGAAGTATCTCTGAAGGCAATATTGCCATCCTCGTCTTCTTGTTTCTCATAGCGCTTAAGAAATTTACGACCGGCTTTATGTCCGTGGTTGGTAAGTCCTATAATCCAACCTTTTTCTATGCAACACATAGTCATATCGGAGTCATTGATGTAGAGAATGCCACATTCCGAATAATCGCTCCAATCAACCAGACTATGCGGCCCGTTGTATAGTTTTTCAACAATAAAACCGTATGGGTCGACATTGTAACCTCTTATAGGCTGAGTACTGAATGTTTTGACAGCCCATACCGAAAATTCACAATCCGGCCTATGGATGAAATAGTGACATGGACTCCCGTCATACTGGTGATTATATCTCGCCTGCATGAATTCGGGATATTTGTCAATATAATACGCCATCTCTGCCGTACTGAAGTGTTTCGTTTCGGATTTGTTCATCCAGGCAGTGAATGCTTCCGACGCATTGATGAATCCTGCATCAGAATGCCCTATTGTGAATATAAAATTCCACCTCCCTTTGACTCCGAAGAAATAATGGTCGCGAAGCGGATTTATTCCTTTGAATCCATGCGCGTTGAGTGCCTTGATTCGCCGGATGTCAGGCATGGCGATAAATTCATTGAACCGGGCTATATAGCAGTCTGTGTCCGTTGCTGCTTTCAGGGATTGCATCAGCAGGTTGAATGAGTAGTATAGTTCGGGGCATTTCGACAACAGTCTGACGGCCTTGAACTTGTCGGTTCCATAAAGAGCACCCTTTTCACGTTCGTGAGCAAGCGAGTCGTTTGTGGTAGCTTTTAGAGTGGTGAAAAGGTCGGTTCCCTTATCAGCTAATGCAAGAATAATGTTATTGGCTTCGTAGTAGTTGGCAAGACGTAAGTTGGTGTTTACATTAAGCCCTCCGGTAAGTCGCTGACGGCGTCCGCGAGCCCAGCCCATCATTATGCGGAGGTAATCGGTCATTGTTTCGTCAGCGACATTGCATTCCATACATTCCGGATGGGTGAGAAGCCAGTGCATCACAGCCCAAAGCATAACTTCTGTTGTAGCCTGCAGCTTGTTTTCAAAACAAAGCGTTATGAGATCAACAGAGGGAGCGTCGAACAGGTTGACTTTGAAATCAGACAGGTTTGCCGACTCGGTAACGTTTTCAGAACTGATGAAGTATTGCTTAAAGAAACTGCCGAAATCAGTATAATTATTCTGAATAGTTACAAGAATGTCAAGAAAGCGGAACAAAAGTACGATATTATCTTTTTCATTGTAGACGCTCATTCGTGTCCGGTCCTTTTCGCGTTCGTACAACATTCTCACCTCTTTAAGCTTGCAAGCCTCACGCTCTTTCTCTACATCCTGAATAGAGGCAAAGAATTTGAAACGACTCACATAGTCCAGCAGATTCATAAAGAATTCATCAATGCGCGGGTAAATCACTTTGCGCCTGTCTGTTTCTTTGAGATTGCTCCATTTGTTATAGGCAATGGGCCAGATGAGATTACACCATTCATGCTCAATGGCATATTCGAAATACTGCAGAAGTGTGGGTTTTTCTTTGCAGTCCGGTACATAGCCGTAGTCGTATGTTACATCTTTGAATTTTGTTTTGAGGTGTCCTTCAAATTCTGCCTTCCAATTTTCAAACGAAGTCAACAGCTTGCCCCGGGCATTCATTTTAATATATAGGTCATCGTTGAGATGAAGAGCCTTCATGTCGAGCAGCTCAAATTCAATTGGAGAGGCATTGAAAAAGCGCTCGGCCATTATGTTGATTGCCGATGAATATGGCTCTGCCGATAACATGGAGTCGGCTTTGTCTATAAAATCAAGCATGGCATTTACCGTAGGGTCGGAGAGCCATCTATTGGAGAACCAGCCGGGAACCTCAATTATATGCGATGATATGGTACCATAGTCTTCCGGAAGCTTGTAGGCAAAGAGCTCTTTGCAGAACTGTTCCGAAGATGGACGGCTTGTGTAAGTTATTGGCCGGAATACGCCTGTATATGCCATATCAGTCTTTTGATTCAGAATCCAGCCGATTAGGGCCAGTGTGGTAAGGCGTTGTTGCCCGTCGACAGGCTGAAAATATTTTGTTCCGTTCATTTCATCTGATGAGCCGTAAATAAAATCAATTTCATACGGCTCATTTTTCAGAAGTGCCTGGAAGAGTGACTCCATAAAGCGGTCACGTTTTTCAAAGTTAAAGTCTGCCCCCTGAACATAATCACGCTGGATAATGGGGATAGCGACTCCGGATTTTGATGCGAAATCAGAGTGTTTGTCTTTCATGGTTTGATTGGGTTACAAAAAGAGTTATAGGCATTTGTGATGGCATTTAAATAATTTGTACGATCTTTTTTTTGCCAGAGTCGCATATCTCCGGGCTCTTTTCGCGAATAATCTTTGCTGAATACTCGTCTTGTAGCGGGAGGAGCGTAAGTTGAATCTGATGGCTCTGTATTATAATTATTATGACGCCGCATCAGGATATCGCGCTTTTTATCAAGGAAATAATTCTGCAGCGCTGAATTAGTGGGCTGGTCCACTAATGCCATATTGGCAATGGAATGCAACTCTGATTCTTTGATTCCTGACAGCTCTCCAAAAAGGCGGTCAAGCTTTCGCGAGGCTCGTTCAAGGATTTCCTGATTATCCTTGTCAGCATAAGATTTCTGGGTGGCAGTGAGATTGCGCAATGTGGCAAGAGCTTTTGCTATCTCAGCCTTGAGCTCTGAAGCTATGGTCTTCAGTTCATCCGGTGCCATATCCGGGTGGTCGTTCTTGACAATGCCAATGAAGTCAGTGTTATGCAGTTGTTCAAAATCTTCACCACGTCGATTCACCCATTTGTAGAAGTCTTCATAGCCGGCATCCGTAGTTATGTTTTGTGGATGGATGTGTTCCAGCGACGTTACGTTGAATTGTTCGAACAGATGGAACGCGAAACGGTGTTCCTCCGAATAATCGCTGATGGATTCTGTTACGTTCAGCAGCTTAAGGATTTTGATTATTAAAGGCCTGTGCTTGCTTTCATTGTAGCTTAGCATATTAAGCTCCAACCCATTAGGCAGTCGAGCCTCGTTACCTATTTCAGTTCTGAGTTTTAATGTAAATTCCGGACGGTCAATAGGCTTACCCTCACTATTTACCGACATCCTATGGATGAAATTCAAGAACTCCCGGCGTGACTTGCGTTTTACAGGCAACATACGCAACAGACCAATAAGATGATACCACAGGCGATTATCGTACCAGTTTGTAATCAGATTGAAAGTACGGCGTATCCTTGACCACACCAGCTCGATTCCTTCATCACCCTTACGTCGGAGGTATTCATTGACCACGTTATAATTAAAATAGTCGCGAGAGTCTTTTGAATCAAGCACTGATTTGTCTTTTCTTGTAAAAGGAGTTAATCCGGATTCAGGATCCTTCATCTCTTCATTAATTCTGTCAGCCACAAAGTCCAGAATTAGCTCAAGATGCGATAGCGAATTATCGCCGGCATCAGATAGCATTGCCCATAGATATGGATTGTGAAGAGCATGCTCCATAGAGTCCCACTCAAGTGCCCGTCTGTAAGCTGCCCCGCGACTATGGGCACCATTAGCCATACTGTCGCCACCCTGAAGCATCAGAGCTTTTACCAGTTCGGTAGAAGTGAGAGGAATTTTGCCATAATTCAAACGTCGGAATGCTTCCATAGCTGTCACCCCCGAAATCTGATACCATATAACTCTTACATCGCGGTTGAATTCACTTTTATCAGGTTCATAGGCAAATAACATTCGGAAATCATTCCGCATCTGGGCTCGGCGAGGATTCTTGCCGAACCAAGCCTTGATAGTTTCGTAAGCTTCATGAATATAGAAGTTGTCAATATTGTCAGAGTACTGCTTGGTGCAATCTTTGAAATCAAGATTATTGACATACTCGTGCTGTACGTCGCGTTTAGGCATTGACAGCGTATAGATTGGGAAATTCCATTCTTCCTCATTCCGCAAAAAATGCAACAGGAGGTAAATGGTGGTAAGCCGTTGCTGGCCGTCGATAACTATGTAATGATTCGTATCATTGTCGTCTGCTACCACTGCTATAGGTTGCAGACAATAATAAATATCCTCCTGCTGATTGTTAGATCGGCAAGAACTGTTTTTTACATACTGCCGAATAAAATCTAAAAGATCATCGAGCAAAGCTTCAACCTGTTCGCGGTCCCAACGGTATCCGCGCTGGTAAGGAGGAATTGAGAACTTCAATTTTAGAAGTTCATAAAACGGTTTTGGCTGTATTGACACTGCGTTTTTCTTATATAGATTGTTAGTAAAAAAGATTATAAATCGATGTGTCTTTCTGTGCCCTCGGTGTAGCCCTGCGTTTACACACAGGGCTAATATATAGGCAAATAGTTCTCTTTATCGTGGCAGAACCTCAATGTTGAGGGCGTCGTAGGCGCGGTCGGCTTTGGCACGTGCGGCCTCTACACTTTCGTCGGTGGCGATGATAACAGCCATACGGCGGTGTCCCTTTATTTCCGGCTTGCCGAAGATACGGATTTGTACGCCCGGCTCGGCCAAAGCCTTTTCGAGATTGTCAATTATAATTTTGTCGGTATCGCCTTCCACCACTACCGCGCGCGAGGCCGAGGGGCCATAGAAGCGGATGGCCGGTACAGGCAGACCCAACAGTGCGCGTGCATGCAGACCGAATTCGCTCAGGTCCTGCGAAATCATGGTTACCATGCCTGTGTCGTGTGGACGGGGAGAAACCTCGCTGAAAATAACCCGGTCACCTTTAATAAACAGTTCCACGCCGAAAATGCCGTATCCGCCCAGGGCATCGGTTACCTTGCGGGCAATTTCGCGTGCGCTTTCTATGGCGGCGGTACTCATGGGCTGTGGCTGCCAGCTGTAGCGGTAGTCGCCGTTCACCTGTATATGGCCTACGGGCTCGCAGAAGGTGGTGCCGCTGCAGGAGCGTACGGTGAGCAATGTAATTTCGTAATCGAAGTCAACGAAACCTTCTACAATTACACGGCCAGCACCCGCGCGCCCGCCTTCCTGGGCTTCGTGCCATGCGGCGTCGATGTCCTCGGCGCGTTTGATGGTCGATTGTCCGTGGCCCGACGAGCTCATCACCGGTTTTACCACGCATGGGATGCCGATTTCGTCGATGGCTTTTCGGAATTCGTCGTAAGTATTTGCAAAACGGTAGGGCGAGGTGGTGATGCCCAGCTCCTCGGCGGCGAGGCGGCGTATGCCTTCGCGGTTCATGGTCAGCCATGCAGCTGTGGCGGTGGGGGTTACGTTGTAGCCTTCCTTTTCCAGCTCTACCAGCACGGGAGTAGCTATTGCTTCCACTTCCGGAATGATATGGTCGGGCTTTTCGAGTTCGATAACGCGGCGCAGTTCGTCGTGGTCGAGCATATTGAACACATGCGAGCGGTGAGCCACTTGCATGGCCGGCGCGTTGGCGTAGCGGTCGCATGCCACTACTTCCACGCCATAGCGCTGGAGTTCGATTGCCACTTCTTTGCCGAGTTCGCCGCTGCCGAGCAGCAGGGCCTTGCAGCCCACCGGGGTCATTACAGATCCAATTTTAGTCATTTTATCAGTCATTAGGTTTTGCAGTGCAAATATAGTGAAAAAATCTGAATAGACCTACTGTCTGAGCATGTTACACAGACTTTTGTTTGGCAACACCCGGCTGTATCCGGTCGCTGCACAATCGGCTCTAAAATAGTTTTTGCTGTTTGAAAAAAAATGAGTAATTTTGTTGTTTGTTTTAGATATCTACGTAAACAATGCGCCAATATATAAATCTTGATGACGGCACCCGCCTGGCATATACTGTCAGCGGCGAAGGCAAACCCATGATACTTATGCACGGATGGGGCTGTAACGCCGATACTCTGGCATCGGTGGAGAAGACAGCCGCCGAGTCGCACAGGGTGTATAATATCGATTTTCCCGGCTTCGGCCAGTCGCCCGAGCCGGCACAGGTGTGGGGTGTCGATGACTATACCCGTGTGTTGGAGGATTTCGTGCGTCGGCTTGGCATCGAAAAGCCCGTGTTGTTGGGCCACTCGTTCGGAGGCAGGGTAGGAATACTCTATTCCAGCCGTAATCCGGTCGATCGTCTGGTGCTGGTCGATGCTGCGGGTGTAAAGCCCCGCCGTCCGCCGGGCTACTATGTAAAAGTGTACAGTTTCAAGTTTATGAAGCAGGTCTACAGGCTTATTTACGGCAAAGAAGGCGCAGCAAAGCGTATCGAGGCCGAGCGCGCGCGCCGTGGGTCGGCCGACTATCAGTCAGCATCGCCGCGAATGCGGGCTATACTATCGAAGGTGGTAAACGAAGACCTCTGCCACGTTATGCCGGCCATCAAAGCCCCTACGCTGCTTATATACGGCGAGAACGATACCGCCACACCGGTGCGCGACGCCAAAAAAATCGAATCGCTTGTGCCCGATGCCGGTCTGGTGGTATTCCCCGGCTGCGGCCATTACAGTTTTTTGGATAACCCCTATCAGTTCGCAGCTGTGCTGCGTTCATTCCTAACCAACAAAAAATAATGATGATTGCATACGCCATAATCACATTGCTGGCTGTGGTGGCCGCCGCCTCCTGCGAGCTGAGCCGCGACCTTATGATGCTGCAGCAGAATTCATACCGTCCGGAACGCTATAGCCGCTGGCTTCGCGAGAGCGGCGATACCACCGCTCCCTGGCGTCTGCTGGGTTTTGTAGTATTTTTTATAGCTTTGTCGCTGTTCAGCCATGCGTTGGGCTCACGGGCACTGATGCTTTTGTTCGGTGTCTTTACCGCCTGGCGTCTGCTTCGTCAGAAATACAAAAAGCCATTGGTGTGGACTCCGCGGGCACGCCGCATATATGCGGTGGCAGCCGTGCTGGCCTTAATGACAATGGCCGGGGGGGCCTTTGCTTTCACCCGTGGCAGTGTGGATAGCGCCCTGTACAGCGCCGCCGTGGCAGCTCTGGGTGTGTATTGCGCCTCGCACTGCTACATGTTTGCCGCTGTGTGGCTGCTCAAGCCGGTCGACAAGGCTATAAACCGCAAATTCTATAGCCGTGCCTCCGGGCTGCTGCAGTCTATGCCCGACCTTAAAATAGTAGGTATCACAGGCAGCTATGGCAAGACCAGCACAAAACACTACCTGTACCGGATATTGTCGGAGCACTTCGACACTCTTATGACTCCTGGCAGCTATAACACCACACTGGGTGTGACCCGCACCATCAACGAGATGCTGAAACCCTACAACGAAGTGTTCATAGTGGAGATGGGCGCCAAGAATGTGGGCGACATTAAGGAAATCTGCGATCTGGTGCATCCGCACATTGGCATAGTAACTGCAGTAGGTCCGCAGCATCTGGAGTCGTTCGGCTCCATTGAAAATGTGTGCCGCACCAAGTTTGAACTGGCCGACTCACTGCCTGCCGACGGTCTGGCTGTGGTGAACAACGATTTCGAGGCCGCCAAGGCGCGCCCTGTAAGCAATGTTGCCTGCGAGCGCTATGGTATAAAAAATACTGCCGGTGCCCGCTTTACCGCCGTGGATATAGAATACGACAGCTACGGCAGCGAATTTACCGTACGCGACCTTGAAGGCAAACTGCCCGACCTGCAGCTGCGCACCCGTCTGCTGGGCGAATGCAATATAAGCAATCTTCTGGCCGCTGTGGCCGTGGCCCGGCATCTGGCTGTACCCGACGACAAGATAGCCTATGCTGTGGAGCAAATCGAGCAGGTGGAACACCGCCTGAGCATCAAGCGTACACCCGGCGGCGTGACAATACTCGACGATGCCTTCAACTCCAATCCTGTAGGCTCCACTATGGCCATGGAAGTGCTGGGCAAGATGCCCGGACGCGGCATTGTGGTCACCCCCGGCATGATTGAGCTGGGAGAGCAGACATTCGAACTCAACGCGCAGCTCGGCGACGCGATAGCGCGCAACGCCGACATCGCCATAATAGTGGGCCACTACAACCGCGACGCCATTGTGGAGGGCCTGCGCCGCAGCGGCATGCCGGAAGACAGCGTGCGCCTCGTCGACAGTTTCGCCGAGGCTCAGAGTGTGCTTCAGCCCATGCTTCGTGCCGGCGATACAGTGCTTTACGAAAACGATTTACCCGATACTTTCAAATAATGAAGACAACAGTAGCCGTGTTCTTTGGCGGACGTTCCACAGAGCACGAAATTTCAGTCATATCGGCCAATCAGGCCATGCATGCCATAAACCGCGAACGCTTCGATGTGGTTCCGGTATACATAAGCAAACAGGGTCACTGGTACACCGGCGACGCCCTCTTTGAGGTGAAGAATTACCGCGACACCAAGGCTTTACTGGCAAACTGCGAGGAGGTGTATATGCGTCCGATTTATGGTGATACCAATCTTTACAAGGTCAGGAAACCTATGTTCGGCAGCGATGTGCTGCGCCAAATCGACGTGGTGATACCTGTGTTGCATGGCGCCAACGGCGAGGACGGCACGTTCGAGGGCTTTCTCGAGCAGTGCGGAGTGCCCTTCGCAGGCTGTAATACACTGGCTTCGGCCAACGGCATGGATAAAATAACCATGAAGCAGATACTCGCCGCCAACGGCATACCGGTGGTGGGCTACGAATGGTTCACCGACCAACAGTGGCACAGCGACCGCGATGCCATCATAGAGCGTGTAGAAAAGAATCTGGGTTATCCGGTGATTGTGAAGCCAGCCAATCTGGGGTCAAGCGTGGGCATCAGCGCCGCTCACAGCCGTCAGGAGCTGGTCGACGCGCTCAACGAGGCTCAGCGCTACAGCACACGCCTGATTGTGGAGCACATGATAAAGAATCTCAAAGAAATCAACTGCTCGGTGCTGGGCGATGCCGACGACTCCCA
>CAJUHX010000077.1 GCA_910586455.1 uncultured Muribaculaceae bacterium
GCATATACGTGGCGGTAGTTCTCTATCTATCAGATAGATACATATATTAATTATGGTAAATTTACAAACGCAACACGTGTTTTTTGTATGTAATTGCAAACTGTGAATTTGCTTTTGTATACAATATAAAATTTGCAATTTACAAAAATATTATTTACTTTTGCATATTGAAAATTTACAATTACGACTATACACAAACGCATACATGGACTTCGTTTCCCGACTAAAAAGATACATAGAGTGCAAAAATCTGCAGAACTCACAAGTTGCCGACATGGCAGGTATCCCCCGCCCTACTCTGTCGCAATTGCTCACCGGACGCAATAAAAAAGTGAGCAACGAGCTTATTGAGAAGTTGCATAATACATTTCCCACGCTAAACGTGTTGTGGTTGCTTTTTGGCGACGGGCCTATGGAGGTGGGTGGAAATATTGCATTCTCAGAGCCTCAAAACGAGGAGGAATCCGACCTTTTTTCAGCGCAAACACCTGACAATAATGCTACTTACGATGCTATTCAATCAGCTCAAGATATTACGGCTGAAACCGACCAGAAAAATGAAACAAGGCATTTAACCTCGATTCAGCTTGGCGATGGCTCGAATCTGTTGCCCGAACGGCGTGTACAGTCCATAATGGTGTTTTATTCCGACAACAGTTTTGAAGTATTTGAACCTGCCCGAAAATCTGTCAACGATTGACCCATTTTCGAACCGGCAATAAACAATGGCACCGGATTACCACATTTGGTAGTCCGGTGCCATTGTTATAATTGAGATATGTCTATTTCGTTAAAATGCCTTGAAACTCATATCGAGGCCCTTTACCGAATGAGTAAGAGCACCAACCGATACAAAGTCTACTCCACATTCACCATATGCACGGAGAGTGTCGATAGTGATACCACCAGATGACTCTATTTCGACGCCGGGATTTATAGCGCGAATCATTTCCACGGCAGTTTTGGTACGCTCCGGAGTAAAGTTATCGAGCATTATGCGGTCTACGCCCGCATTGAGAGCCTGACGGATTTCATCTTCATTACGTACCTCAAGCTCGATTTTCAGACTCTTGTTATTAGCCTTGCAGTAATCCTTTGCGGCCGATACAGCCTGAGGAATTCCACCGGCAAAGTCCACATGGTTATCCTTGATAAGAATCATGTCGAAAAGACCTATGCGATGGTTCTCGCCTCCACCGATTTTCACCGCCATTTTCTCGAGCATACGCATACCAGGGGTAGTCTTTCGGGTGTCAAGCACCTTGCATGACAAGCCTTCGAGTTGCGCCTGATACCTGGCAGTAGTAGTAGCGATGCCGCTCATACGCTGCATGATGTTAAGCATTACGCGCTCGGTCTGCAAGAGCGAACGCACCTTGCCCTCCACCACAAAAGCGATGTCGCCCGGACGCACATGGCTGCCATCGTTGATATATACGGTCATCTTCAGTTCCGGGTCGAACTTAGCGAACACCTTGGCGGCTATTTCCACGCCGGCCAATATACCTTCTTCCTTTACTATAAGGCGCTGACGGCCTATTTCATCAGCCGGAATTGTACTTAATGTAGTATGGTCGCCATCGCCAACATCTTCGGCAAAAGCCAGATTGAGCAGATCATCTATAAGCTGATCGGTAGTTTTCATATCTTTGTTATTTTAGTTTCTTGACGCAAAATTACTCATTTTTTCTTATTTTGGCAAGTAGGCTGATTGTCATATTTTATTTGGACGATAGCCAAACCTATGCCCCTCTTCATCGTGCTCCGATTAAACCTGTGGAGGCTTCGGTCAGTCGTGTCAACTCGGAATTACGTCTGAAATCCGACAGGTAGCAGTCAAATTGCGGATATTGTTCCAGCAAGGGTTTTACCGCATGTATAAACGTGATGAGATCATATACTATCAAGTCGATGTAGCTGCTGTGGATTCCGCTTGCTCCGCCTAAGACCTTACCGAGGTTCATCGGCTCAAGTATATCGGCGGATATTCTGTCCTCGATGTCATGGCGAAGATTCAGTATGTCGTTGCCATCAATATCATCAGGATTCGGGAATGCGATAAACACGGCCTGTGCGCCGAAACTGTTGATATGGTCAAAGATATCGGTAGAATCGTTATAGTAGTCCGCCACAACGGAGTCAAGGCATGTAGAACCTATTATTACATCGTAGCGCAATTCGTCGCTTTCCTGCGGATTCAACCGGTAAGTGCTGTAAATATCTTTGGGATTGTCAAAGAACTGCTGTCCATGAGCCTCCAATGTTTCTTTGATGTGCGTTCTCAGTTCGGATAATGGAATCATGTCGTCCCCCGACTCCAAGGCCTGCTCAATTCCGTCGATATACTTAAATGATACACCCTCGCCAAGTGTGTTCTCCAGTATAACCCACATAGCACTGTCGCTTTCATTTTTCGCCAGTGCATTGAGGCTGTTTTCGTAATATGAGATGTCGAACTGACCGCTTCTTTCGATGTATGAAGCACGCACCATTATCCGGGCAGTATCTATGTCCGCACCATACATTCTGAAGCCGAAAGCCTTGTCTGTACCATGGTTGAATGGATAGAATTTCCATTTGGCTTTAAGACATTCGGGCATACGCGAGATTATATAGGGATATAGGATAAAAAGATCCGGCCAACCTTCTACTGAAAAAGAGAACTCGTAGTCGCCACCTAAATTGTAATACATATTTTCCGATATCAGAGCGGTTCCCTCATGTATAAACGCCACGAAATCGTCAGCTTCTTCCTGTATCCGGGGGCTAATCATATCCGACAGCTTCTGCTCATTATCCATAAACCAGTTCCAGAATTTTTCAACACGTCCGGCAAACGGCACATTGATATTGCATTGGCGAACGAAGTATAGTGTATCGTCGTCTTCCGGCTCCAGTTTGTGGGCTTTGTTGAAGCAACGGAGCGCTTCGACATTGTTGTCGAGATAATACTGCGAATAGCCCATTCTGAAATTCCAGACGGCATCTTCTTCGCCCTCCGCTCTTACCGATTCAAGTAGCGCAGCAGCCTTGGCGTATTCGTCAATATTGTTGTAGGCTCTTGCCAGAGTGCCTATGGTTTCATAATCACGCTCTGCTGCCGGAATCCGCTCCAGGATATCAATGATTTCCTGATGACGGTCACCCTCATGCCATTCTTCTATCTGCGTCTTTATATCTTCATTCATATTTTTAGTGGTGTTATTTTGTCGTGACATATTCACATTCGCAAAGATACTACAAAAAAAACGAAAACCAACCGTTCGGTCAGTTTTCGAATAGCCATTGTGCCTGATTTTTTAACAGCATCTTAATATTATCATGTTTTTGCTGGTTTATATGCCGGAGAATTGTTAATTTTGTCCGACAACAACAAAATAACGGCATGAAAATACGATTAATCTGCATAGGACGAAACCGCAACAGCCAACTCGAAGAAATCATAAGACAGTACTGCACTAAAATTCCGCACTACATGCCTTTTGAGCTTATGGTAATACCCGACGTAAAGACCGGCAAAGGTATCGACAGTGAGCGCCAGAAGATTCTTGAGGGCTCACAGCTACTACAATTGGTCGGGTCTGCCGACCGTCTGGTTCTGTTCGATGAGCGCGGACGCGAGTTCAGCTCGCGCGAGTATGCCGAATATATTGCACGCCAGGCCCACAGCGTGAGCCGCAATCTGTGTTTTGTTATCGGGGGACCTTACGGCTTTTCGAAGGAGGTGTACGGACGGGCTGACGACAAACTGTCGCTGTCGCGCATGACATTCTCTCACGAGATGGTTCGTCTGTTCGCGGTCGAACAGATATACAGGGCCATGACCATATTACGCGGCGAGCCATATCACCACGATTAATCGAACAGTCCTAGGAGGTCGGCGGCGCTTACATCGGTTGTGTTGTTTACTGCCATATCTACCAGCGGAGCGATATCGCTGTAGTCATTCGTAGTGGCCACACCCACTACCTTGCCTCCGGCGCGTCGACCGGCCTCAATGCCGGCGAATGAATCTTCGAATACCACACAATCCTCGGGGCGGCAGCCAAGGCGTTCAGCAGCCTTGCGGTAGCCCTCGGGGTCGGGTTTCGACTTCTCTACATCGGCATCGGTCAGCACCACATCCACCAGTTTCTCTATCTGCGGAAGCCGGGCAAAGAGTTTCTGCATTTTCGGCAGGTTGCTGCTTGTGACTATGGCTGTGGCAAACCCGGCCGCCCGCAAGCCCTCAATCATGTCGCATATACCCGGAAAAAGCTCCGCCTGCATTTCGGCTTCGAACTTTACCAGCAGCGAGTTTATATGCTCGCGTACTTCCATATCAGGGAAGTATGTTTCAAATATTCTGGGCAATGTGCTGCCTTTGATTACTTTGGCAAAGTTTTCCACGCCTGTGGGATATAGGCGGTCCATATCGTTCCAGAATACGGTATACAGGCTTTCGCTGTCAATTATCACACCATCAAGGTCAAACAGCACGGCTCGTTTTGTAGTCATATATCAATTCAACAGTTTTGCGACCGACAGCAATGGTCGTCGTCCAAGATATGATAGTATTATTCCTATTTTGTTTTTCAGGCGCACCCGCCGATTGAAAAGTGATGCCAGGCGATATTGACATATCTGCCGCCAGCATTGTTCCGTCAAAGCCCGTCCGGCGTCATTGAGCGATGCAAGTATAAATACATTGAAGTTCGCGCTCAGCCTGCGGTCGCGGGCTGCAGGCAGCAGACACGGCTCATTGACGGCCACATACTTTTCTATGGCAGCTGTGGCTCGCAGCGAATCGGCCCGGCCCGGAGTCCATGAGTTAAGAAAACTGGCCGGATTGTGGCGGTAAAAGTACAGCGGAGTATCAATCACTGCTATAAGACCGGCTCGCAGATACAGGCGGCAACTGAGTTCAAGGTCTTCGTAGCGCATGGTTTCGTCGAAAGGCTCTGCCACAAGCAGACTGCGATGCACCAGCATGGCCCATGGTGAATTGTGTCCTCCCCGCTGATAAAGTGTACGGGCCGCATAGTCCACCGCTCCGTATTCTTTTATGCCAAAGCCGTCCGATGCCGCCACGCGCTGTCTGTCGGCTGCAGCGGTGCCGATTATCACCGGAGCCTTGGTGCGCCGCACAGAGGCAGCAAAAGCGTTTAGTGCCCCGGGCAGCAGGCAGTCATCGGCATCGACAAAGCATACGAACTCGCCGCGCGCCATGCCCACACCTAAATTCCTGGCCGACGAAACTCCGCCGTTAGCCTTGCCGAACACCCTCACAAAAGGGTATCTGTCGGCATATCCGGCAAGTATCGCCGCAGTGCCGTCGGTACTTCCGTCGTCAATCACTAAAAGCTCAAAATCGGCGCCCGTCTGAGCCACGATGCTGTCGAGGCATTCGCGGAGCAGAGAGCCTCCGTCGGCAGCTCCGTTATATACCGGCACAATTACCGAAATCATTTTACTCTCACTTTTGCCGATGGCTCGGATTCAACATTCACCCGGTTGAGGGCCGTAACCATATATACGCCCGGGGTAGCGACTTTCAGTTCGCGTGAGTTGGTCACAGCCACTATGGCCGAAGCATCATCGAGGTTCACTTTCTTATCCGAGTCAAAGCGGTACACTACAAAGCGCACGGCGTCATTCACACTCCAAGTTACCTTTGGAGCATCCCAGCGGAGTATTCCGGACGACACACGCACCGAGGCCGGCACAGAAGGCTTGTCGGTGCAAAGCCACGTATATGCAGGCACAATTGCCACCGACTTATGCAGCTCAGTCCGCAGGCGCTCTGCCACCCCCTTGTAATTATCGCTTATGCTGTAGGCCGGCCACCAGCACACTCCCTGTATATTCGGCGCTATACGGCAAGCCTGAAGCTTTGATTTAAGCTGGTCGGCTTCGCCACTCAGGTCCGGTTTATCCATGCTGCGGTTCACGTCCTGACCTATATACAGATGACACGACGACACATTCTCGTTCCACCATTTCACCAGTACATCGTAATCGGCCAGACGGTGTCCGCGCTCCCAGTAGAGTTGCGGAATCAGATAGTCGACCCACCCGCGTTCGGCCCACAGCAGCACATCGGCATAGAGGGCGTCGTAATTCTCTAATCCGGCTGTTTCGCTGCCTCGGCTGTCGCTTTTTTTATTGCGCCAGATACCAAAAGGACTTACACTGAAGCGTACCCACGGCTTCAGGCTGTGTATTGAGCCATGTACAGCCTCAATCAGCAAGTCTACGTTCTTGCGACGCCAGTCGGCACGCTTCATCTTGCCTCCGTATTTGCGGTAGCTTGCATTGTCGGGAAACTCGGTCTTGCCCGGATAGGGGTAAAAATAATCGTCGAAATGTATGCCGTCAACATCGTAGCGTGTTACTATATCGCTTACCACCTGCACTATAAAATCGCGGTTTGCGGGCAGTCCGGGGTCGAAATACAGTTTACCTTCGTAGCGCAGAAAACGCTCGGGGTGCTTATGATAGAGGTGATTTTTCGGCAGGGTCTGCTTGGCTGCACTTGTAACCCTGTACGGGTTCAGCCAAGCATGCAGCTCCATACCGCGGGCATGGGTCTGGTCAATCATGTACTGCAGGGGGTCCCAGAATGGCACCGGAGCTTTGCCGCCGACAGTAAGAAATCGGCTCCACGGCTCGAGTTCCGACGGATAAAAGGCATCGGCCTGTGGCCTTACCTGAAAAAACACGGCATTGATGCCTGCACTCTGCAGTTTGTCGAGTTGCGAGCTGAGGTATTTTTTACATTCCTCTGTCGACATTTTGGCATATTCACCACGATATATAGTGTTGAGCCACGCTCCGCGGAACTCACGTTTTGGTTCCTGCGCCATAACGCTCCATGCCGCAGCCATGAGCCCCAGCAGAATCATATATATTTTTTTCATTGCTTTATATCGTTTTCGAGTGTCTTCACAAGCTGACGGGCTATGCGGCTGTTCACCCTCTGTTTATACAGGCCGATTACTCCGCCTATCACTCCGCCCGTGCAGGCGCTTACAAACAGGTCGGGTTCGCCCAGCCGCCATATTTCATACATTAGCGGCGCCACAATAAGCATACCCAGCAGATACCCTACCCGTTTCACCCACATTTGGCGGCGCAGTACTTTCACCGCATGCGACATCGCGTCGACAATTGGCATATCGTTATAGTCAATATTTGAGATAAAACTTGAGAAACGCAGGTTTATCACACCCAGTACCACGCCTGCCAGTCCATACGCAATGCCTACCCACAGCGGAAGGTCAATCCATACCATAAGCGGAGCGAGAACGGGCAGAAGAAATCCCCACAAAGCCTGGGCACGGTAGCGTTTGCCCAGACGCTGCTGCAGGCTCTGCGATTTACTTATGGCAAGATTCTGAGCCATACCGATAGTCCGCTCATCGAGTTCGTCGATCTTTCGGTTCAGCATCTGCCAGCTTCGTTTTATATCTTCAGGATTCATTTCCATTGTTCCTACTTTAAAATTTAGCGGTTTTCTGTCACTCACCTGAAAACTCACGGCCCGACTTCATAAGTTTATCCTTTATGCGGTGAAGTCTTACCGCCACATTACTTTTACTCAGACCGGTAATTTTCGATATCTCATCATAGCTGTGTTCATCGAGCCATAAGGTGATGATTGCCTTTTCAAGAGGTTCCAGCTTGGCGAGCATCTGCTGGAATTGTCTGTAACGCTCAGCATCGAACTCGCCATCACCGGTGTAAGGCATATCGGCAGCCGTGTCGAGCGACACCGACATATTGTGGCGCCTGTTGCGCCGGAGCCAGGTAATACAGGTATTTATGGCCGTACGGTAAATCCATGTCGACAGCGAAGCCTCGCCTCGGAAACTGTCGAGCCCCTGCCATAGATTGATGCACACCTCCTGATACAGGTCGTCGAACGGAGCATTCTCCGACGCATAGATATAACATACCTTAACCACAACACGATTATAGCGCTGCAGCAGTTCGGTATAACGTTGCTGTCGGAGGTCCTGACTGGTCATATTCTATATTATTGACGTAATTAAAAAAGAAATATTACATCGGCTAATTAATTTTTGCGAAACTTTCCGTAACTTTGTAGCATATTTAACGGCACACTAACGCCAATCATCGTTATGAATAAAAACAGTCTTGTATCAATCTCCGACATTTCACGCGATGAAATGCTTGATCTGCTGCGGCGTGCGCGCTATTTCGAGGAAAACCCAAACAGCAAGATCCTTGACGGCAAAATCGTAGCAACATTATTTTTCGAGCCTTCAACCCGTACACGACTCAGTTTCGAAACTGCGGTCAACCGCCTCGGCGGCAGAGTCATTGGCTTCTCCGACGCTTCTACCACAAGCTCGTCAAAGGGCGAAACACTCAAGGACACCATCAAAATGGTATCGAACTACGTCGACCTTATTGTAATGCGCCACTACCTCGAAGGTGCTGCCCGATATGCCACCGAAGTGACCGATGTGCCGGTAATCAACGCCGGCGACGGTGCCAACCAGCACCCCTCGCAGACTATGCTCGACCTGTATTCGATACTCAAGACCCAGGGCACACTCGAAAACCTTACCATAACCATGGTGGGCGACCTCAAATACGGACGCACCGTACACTCGCTGCTTATGGCAATGCAGTACTTCAACCCCACATTCAACTTTGTGGCGTGTCCGGAACTGCGCATGCCTCAGGAATACAAGAACTTCTGCGACGAACACGGCATACGATACAACGAAACCACCGAGTTCGCCCCCGAGGTGATAAACTCAAGCGACATCATTTACATGACACGTGTACAGCGTGAACGGTTCTCCGACATCATGGAGTATGAACGGGTAAAAGACCGCTATACACTGCATAACGA
>CAJUHX010000078.1 GCA_910586455.1 uncultured Muribaculaceae bacterium
GACAGCGTATATGCAGCAACGTGACCATCCTCGAGGGTTCACGTATCGGTAAAAACTGCATAATATTTCCGGGTGCCGTTATCGGCGCTATCCCACAGGATCTTAAGTTCCGCGGCGAGGACACTCTGGCCATAATCGGCGACAACACCACCATACGAGAGTGTGTGACCGTGAACCGCGGTACTGCCGCCCGCGGCAAAACCCAGGTAGGCAGCAACTGCCTTATCATGGCATATTCGCATGTGGCCCACGACTGCATCGTAGGCGACAATGTGATTATCTCCAACGCCACCCAGCTGGCAGGAGAAGTGGTGGTTGACAACTATGCAGTGATAGGCGGCGGCTCGCTGGTGCACCAGTTCTGCCACATAGGCCCGCACGTGATGATTCAGGGCGGAGCGCTGGTAAACAAGGACATACCACCTTATGTGAAAGCCGCCCGCGAACCGATTGCCTTCGCAGGCGTAAACTCCATAGGACTTCGCCGCCGCAACTTCTCGAACGATGTAATCCGCGAAATACAGGACACTTACCGCTACCTGTACCTTTCGAGCATGAACGTCAGCGACGCCATAGAACGTATCGAGGCCGAACTGCCGGCCACCAAAGAACGCGACGAAATAATACTGTTCGTGCGCAACTCCAAACGCGGCATCATACGCGGATATATGTAACAGAATATCGGGCCGGACAATCCGTCGCTCACCGACGTCATGGGCGGTGTGAGGAAAGTCCGGGCAACACAGAGCACCATACTCCCTAACGGAGAGCTATCGGCAACGGTAGAGTAGCGTGACAGAAAATAACCGCCGCACGGCTCCACAGCCCGCGGTAAGGGTGAAAAGGTGGGGTAAGAGCCCACCGGACACCATGGCGACATGGTGTGCCGCACGCCTTATGGGTTGCAAGGTCAAGTATACCGGCATTTAAGGATTGCTCGTCCATTGCCGAGGGGTAGACCGCTAAAGCCGTACGGCAACGTCCGGCTCAGATAAATGACGGATGCCGGCGCAAACTCCGCCCTGTGCGGAAAGTAGCGCCGGTACATAACCCGGCTTATAGTCCGGCCCGATTTTTTTATTTTTCTCCGCCAATGGAGCCTAAAACTATTTACCATGATTATAGAAAGCGACTGGTGGACATCACCCACCGAAAGCGAAGACGGGCGCCTGATAATGGTTACCGGACGCCGCGACATCGACAAATTCCGCAGCAACCCGCGCTTCAGCATCCGTGTGGAGGTATCGTGGGTTTATGACGAAAAGCCCGACGCCGCAATGCCGTCGACAGCCAACTCCGCTATCATGGAGCAGGCCACCGACTCGCTCAACGAAGTGCTGCACAAAGACCCCGTGGCCGTAATGACCGGCATATACACCGGAGCCGGACGCCGCGACTGGGTTTTCTACACACTCAGCACCAATATTTTTACAAAAAAACTCAACGAGGCACTTTCCGCACTGCCTCTGCTGCCACTGCAGATTTATGCCGAGAACGACCCCGAGTGGGCCGAATACGCCGAAATGCGCGAAATATCGGAAATTAACTGACTCCGGCATACTATTTTCCGCTTTTACTGCGTTATATAATTTATGCAAACAGGCAAATACAATACACTTAAAGTAGCGCGTCGGGTTGACTTCGGCGTTTATCTCAGCGACGAAAAAGGCGCTGAAGTGCTGCTGCCCGCACGATACGTGCCCGAAGATACCAATATTGGCGATGAGCTGCGCGTGTTCGTGTACAACGACTCCGAAGACCGCCCCGTGGCCACTACCGAAACCCCTTACGCCCAGGTGGGCGACTTTGCGTTCCTGCAGGTGACCGATGTTAACAAAGTAGGAGCGTTTCTCGACTGGGGCATACCGCAGAAGCATCTGCTGGTGCCCTTCTCCGAACAGAAAATCAAAATGCGCCCCGGCGGCATATACCCGGTATATGTTTATCTCGACCATGAAAGCGGCCGTGTGGTGGCAACAGCCAAAATCCATAAATACCTCGGTAATGTACCGCCCGAATACACCCCCGGGCAGAAAGTCAAGGCGCTTGTGTACCAACACAGCGAACTCGGCTACAAGGCCGTGGTCGACAATATGTTCGACGGACTGTTTTATGAAAACGAACTTACCAGACCGCTGGAAGTGGAGGAAGCAGTCGAGGCATACGTGAAATTTGTGCGCCCCGATGGCAAAATCGACCTGAGTCTGCCCGGAGCGGCCCTCGACCGCACCCAGGCGCTTGCCGATGAAATCATGCGCCGGCTTGGGCTCAACGGCGGCTCGCTGCCCCTTGGCGATGCCTCGTCACCCGAGGAAATCCGCCGCAGTTTCGACTGCTCGAAAAAAGACTTCAAGCGTGCGCTCAGCTACCTGTACAAGCGACGCCGCATTGCTCTGCAGCCTTGTTGCATAAACTCACTGGCGCCGGATGCGTAACGGCAGCTGAGCGAGTGCATAGTACCAACCAAACACATTTCTAAAGATAGCATAACTTACTTACACCACATGAAAATCAACAATCTCTTGATTTCTGCCGGCTTCATTGCCGCTGCCGGCATGACCGCTGACGCTGTCACACCTAATGCCGCGCAGCTGAAAAACGCCGACTCCGACGTGATTCTGCACGCCTGGAGCTGGTCGTTCGACAACATCGCACGTAACATGAAAAAAATAGCCGACGCAGGCTACGACTACGTGCAGACATCGCCCGCCCAAGCCTGCTATGTGGGCGAAGGGGGCGGACTCGCCCTTTTCTCCGACGAAAACTCCGCCGAAAAAGGCAAGTGGTACTACTACTACCAGCCTACCGACTGGACTATCGGCAACTACATTCTCGGCGACCGCGATGCCTTCCGCAATATGTGCGACAGCGCTTACAAGTACAACGTCAAGGTTATCGTAGACGTGCTGCCGAACCACACCGCCATCGACCACAAGGCCGTGCTGCCGGGCCTCGACAACGCCGTCGGCGGACACAAAAACCTCTTTCATGCCAACGGCTTCTCGCCCATACGCGACTACAACGACCGACTGCAATGCACCACCGGCGAGATGGGAGGACTGCCTGACGTAAACACCGAAAACCCCGACTTTCAAAAATACTACCTCCAGTATGTGAACGACCTCATCAACCTTGGCGCGCGCGGCTTCCGCTACGATACCGCCAAGCATATCGGTCTGCCCTCCGACCCTCTGGACCCCAAGGTTGAGGAAGCCGGCCTGAGCAACGACTTCTGGGATGTAGCCACCGGACGCAAGCCTGTACACGGCCTGTGGATGATGATGCCCGACAGTGTTTACATCTACGGCGAGGTTCTGCAGGACAAAAACGTAAAGGAAACCGAGTACGCCGAATACATGGACCAGACTGCCAGCGGCTACGGCCACGTGCTGCGCCATGTGCTCGAAACCGGCGATACCCGCGTGGAAGACCTTACCAACTGGCAGCACCCGGTCGACCCGCTCCACCTTGTTACCTGGGTAGAGAGCCACGATACCTACTGCAATGCCCACGAATCGGCCGGTCTGACCGACGACCAGATACGCACCGGCTGGGTATTTTTGGCCGCACGCAACGGTGGCCGTCCGCTGTTCTACAGCCGCCCGGCCGGCAGCACCCGCCAGAACTACTGGGGCAACAACAAGGCCGGCGAAGCAGGTAACGACGAGTTCCGCCACCCTGAGGTTGTGGCCGTAAACCACTTCCGCGCAGCCATGAGCGGAAAGCCCGAGAAACTTTTCTTCACCGACAACGGCGCAGTAGCAGAGGTAGCTCGCGGCGATGCCGGAGCCGCACTGGTGAACTTCAGCGCCAAAGAGCAGAAAATAAAGCTTGATACCACCCTGCCCGACGGCGAGTACGCCGACGCTGTAAGCGGCACACGCTTCTCTGTAAAGAAATCGAAAGTGGAGGGCAAACTGGCTCCGCTCACCACTTATATCCTCTACTCAATTTAAGAGGCTGTTAAAAAAATGGAAACTTACCTGCAACTGGAAGGGCTCACAAAAAGTGTGGGCGACCGCATGCTTTTCGCCGACATTACCTTCGGCATTAACGAAGGCGATAAAATCGGCATCATTGCCAAAAACGGAACCGGCAAGTCGACTCTGCTCGACGTGATTGCCGGCCATACCGATGCCGACAGCGGCAGCATTGTTTGGCGCGGCGGCCTCAACGTGGCCTATTTGGAGCAGGACCCTAAATTTCCCGAGGGCGCCTCTACAATCGAAGGCGCCCTCGATTCAGATTCACCCGAGGCCTGTGCTGTAAAAGCTTACGAACAGGCCCTCGCTACCGGCGACAACGAGGCCCTCAGCGAGGCATCGCACCGCCTCGACTCGCTTGGCGCATGGGATTACGAAGACCGGCTGCGACAGCTGCTGACACGTCTGCATCTGACCGAATTCGACAAACCGGTGAACCAACTTTCGGGCGGTCAGCGTAAGCGCCTGGCACTCGCCCGCGAAATTATGCGCGAGCCCGACCTGATAATGCTCGACGAGCCAACCAACCACCTCGACATCGAAATCATAGAGTGGCTCGAGAACTATCTGCGCCGAAGCCGTATGGCCATTCTCATGGTGACACACGACCGGTATTTTCTCGACCGCGTGTGCAACCGCATAATCGAAATCGACAGGGCTTCGGCATACACCTACGACGGCAACTACGACTACTACCTGCGACGCCGAGCCGAGCGCATCGAAGCCATGGGTGCAGAGCTGGCAAAGGTAAAGAACACTCTGCGTAAAGAGCAGGACTGGATGAGCCGACAGCCACAGGCCAGGGCCGGAAAAGCAAAATACCGCATCGACGCTTATTATGACCTCAAGGAACGCTCACGCATGAACCTTGAGGAACGCAACATTAAACTTGAGGGCAATTCAAGCTACATAGGCAGCAAGATTTTCGAGGCCAGAGGCATCTGCAAGGCTTTTGGCGACAAGGTTATACTGCGCGATTTCAACTACACCTTCGCCCGCTACGACCGCATGGGCATAATCGGGCCCAACGGTGTGGGCAAGTCGACCTTCGTAAAACTTCTGCAGGGACTCATAGCCCCCGACAGCGGCAGCTGGGACATCGGTACCACTGTGCGCTTCGGCTACTACAGCCAGCAGGGCATTGCCTTCGACGACCGCAAGCGTGTAATCGATGCCGTTACCGAGATATCCGAGGACATACGCCTGAGCATCGGCGAGAGTATTGCCCCCATGCAGTATCTGCAGAAATTCCTCTTCTCGGTACCCGATCAGCAGAAATACATCCACACCCTCAGCGGCGGCGAGCGCTGCCGCCTGCATCTGGCCACCGTGCTGATGCGTCAGCCAAACTTTCTTATCCTCGACGAGCCTACCAACGACCTCGACATCGTTACGCTGGGCATACTTGAGGAATACTTAGCCGGTTTCAAAGGCTGCCTGATAGTAATCAGCCACGACCGCTACTTCCTTGACAACATAGTCGACCACCTGCTGGTAATGGAAGGCGACGGTCGGCTGCGCGACTTCCCCGGCAACTACAGCGACTACCGCGAAGCTGCCGCCGTAGCCGAGGCGACTCAACCTTCTCAGCCTAAACGCGACAGCACCACCGCCGAAACTACCAAGGAGCAGAGCGAGGCCACTCGCCGACAGGGCCGACAGGCCAGACTGAACTTCAAGGAACGCAAGGAATACGAGGCGCTGGAAAAAGAACTCGACGCTCTTAACGCCGAAAAGGAGCAACTCGAAGCATTGTTCAACAGCGGAGAGCCAGACCCCGATATCGACGTCCATAGCCGCCGATACCCTGAACTGCTGGCTGAAATCGACGAAAAAGAGATGCGCTGGCTCGAACTGGACGAACGTTCGTAAAGAGAATCTTGTCACATATATAAGATATAATATTTGTAACAAATTAATGCCCCAAAATATGTTATCTCGTTTATTATCTTGTATGTTTATCGCATTGACATTAATGTCCTGCGCTGATGATATAGAAGCAAATGAACCGCAACCGCCAATTGTGGCTCATATTTCCGGCACTCTCCCGGTTTTATACATCAATACTGAAAATCAAAAGCCGATAACTTCCAAAACTGAATACCTCAATGCTAACTATTGGCTCGACCCGGTCGGCAAAGATGATATAGCACCTCTTGGCACGGAAGCGGAACCGCTGCCCATGCAGATACGAGGCCGAGGGCATTCTTCTTGGAAAGGACCGAAGAAACCTTACAAAATCAAGTTAGAAAAAAAGACAGCAATTATGGGTATGCCCAAGAATAAACATTGGGCATTGCTGAAACCAACTGAAAACACTGTCGCAGGATTACAGTTGGGCAAACTTATGAATATGTCTTGGACTCCAAATTTCCAACCCGTAGAAGTTGTATTGAACGGTGACTATATCGGGTTATATTTTCTTACCGAAACTATCCGCATAGACGAAAATCGTGTCAACATCTACGAACAACAAGACCAAGAAACCAATCCCGATCTAATAAGTGGAGGATGGCTTGTTGAAGTTGATAATTATCATGACGAATGTCAGATTACCATTCCTGAAAATAATCGTTGGAATCTTACATTGCGCTATCACTCGCCTGAAGATTTATCTAATTTGCAACTACAGTGGCTCACGAATGAATTTAAGACTATAAATACGGCTATATATTCGACAGACAAGACCTCGACCTTATGGGAGGAGCACATTGATGTGGAAAGCATGGCTCGTTTCTTTATATTGCAGGAGATTATGGATAACCCTGATGGCTTTCATGGCAGTTTCTATCTCCATAAGGATTTGAAAGATGGTTCCAAATGGATTGCCGGTCCGATATGGGATTTGGCATGCTATAACCGTGAGAAAACTGACTATACATTTAAGATGAAAGTCCATTACGGGTTTACTCCACATTGGATTGGCGAAATAATTCAATATGATAGTTTTTGTCAAGCAGTCAAAGATGTTTGGAGTGAGGTTTATCCTAATCGACTATCGGAAATATATGATTATATTGATAACACAGTTCTTCCTCTTGGTAAAGCTTGGGAGAATGACTGCGAGAGATGGAATGATGACCCGACCCAAACCGCACAGCTTAGAGCAGATAGGATTAAAAACGCTCTTAGACGCAATATTGAGTGGTTCAATCAGCATATTCCGGTTAGTCCTTATGCGTCAATTCCTATTACCTCGGATTCTTGTGTCGAAGAAACTATAAAGGTTTTCAATCTTCAAGGAATACTGATAGGCGAATTTAGGAATATGGCTGATGCAAAATCAAATCTCAAACATGGTGTTTATATCATCAATGGAGAAAAGATGATTGTAAAATGAATTAAAAAGGGAGCCACAAGCTTTTTTGCCTGTGGCTCCCTTTTTGCGTCATTTAATTCCGAAGCCTCGCTTTACGGTCTGTGTAAGCCGTAGCCATTGGTCTTTGAGCCATTTGAACATCCGGGGTCCGTTGACATGGGATATCGTTGATTATCAGCAGATTTATTTACTTTGCTTTTCTGTCATTTGCCACACTTGTTTCGTATCTTGCACGGAGTGCAAAACCACACCTTTTTTCACAATATTTGCTAAAAAGCTTCAATGCGTTCATGGCCGCGATGGCCATATCGCCGAATTTTCGTAACTTCGCGGGTTAATATACAATTCTGATGCACAACCATAATATCATTATAAAAGGGGCCAGAGTCAACAACCTCAAAAATGTGAATGTGGAGCTGCCCCGCAACCAATTCATTGTTATTACCGGTTTGTCTGGCAGCGGCAAGTCGTCGCTGGCATTCGACACCCTCTATGCAGAAGGACGCCGCCGATATGTCGAGAGCCTGTCGGCTTACGCCAGACAGTTCATGGGCAAGATACAGAAGCCCGAATGTGAGTCGATAAAAGGTCTGCCACCCGCAATTGCCATTGAACAGAAAGTAAGCACACGAAACCCGCGTTCGACCGTAGGCACCTCAACTGAAATCTATGATTACCTGCGCATGCTGTTCGGTCGCATCGGCAAGACGTACTCGCCCGTAAGCGGCAAGCTTGTGAAACGCAACACCGAGGAAGATGTACTGGCCGCCGCAGCCTCCTACCCTGTAGGCTCGCGCGTGGCCCTCACAGCCCCCATATCGCTGCCTGAGGGCCGCGTCCTTATGCAGCAGGTTGAAATCTATAGTCAGGAAGGTTATTCGCGTCTTGTGGATCGCAATGGCAATTTCGTGAACTTCAACGAACTCGAAAGCATGCCCCGCACAAAGCTGAAAACAACTGATTATGAATTACTGATCGACCGGCTTGCAACTGCCGACGGAGGCGATGAACTGTCGCGTCTGGCCGAATCGGCAGAAACCGCGTTCTTCGAGGGCCACGACAGCTGTGTACTGTATGTATGGCGCGAGGACGGCGGCATCGACCGCCACGAATTCTCGCGTCGTTTCGAAGCCGACGGCATCAGCTTTATGGAACCGTCTGAACAGATGTTCAACTTCAACAACCCGTTCGGCGCCTGCCCTGTATGCGAGGGTTTCGGCAACACTCTCGGTATCGACCCGCGCCTGGTGGTGCCCGATACATCGCTCTCGGTGTACTCCGATGCTGTACTGCCGTGGCGCTCGGCATCCATGAGCGAGTTCAAACGCAAGTTCATACAGTATGCCGCCGGACACAATTTTCCCATACATACACCCTACTGCGAACTGAGTCCCGCGCAAGTGGAACTGCTGTGGCACGGCGACGGCGCCGACTCGCCCTGTATCGACAGCTTCTTCAGCTGGCTGGAGTCGCAGCGCCACCAGATTCAGTACCGGGCCATGTATGCCCGCTACCGCGGCCGCACCGTATGCCCGCAGTGCCATGGCGG
>CAJUHX010000079.1 GCA_910586455.1 uncultured Muribaculaceae bacterium
GGTGAGAACTATGCCTGTGTCGGCGCCGCGGTAGATAGCCTCGCGGATAATCTCGGCTGCGCGCGGAAGTCCCATGGTAAGGAGTGTTACGGTCGAGCCGGGGTTGGCGTCTTTCAGACGCAGTGCCTGCTCGAGGGCGTTAAGGTCTTCAGGGTTAAAGATAGCCGGAAGGACGGCGCGGTTGATGGTGCCGTCTTCCTTCATCGCATCTTTGCCTACGTTGCGGGTGTCGGGCACCTGCTTGGCAAGCACAATGATGTTTAAACTCATGTCGAATCTATTTAATGATTAGTTAATTCAAATCGATATGCACACCACAAGGCGCTTGTTTTAAGCGCCTGTGATGCATTTATGGCTGCAAATTTACGAAAATGATAGCTTTATTCAAAATTTTTAAGTTCTAAATGCCTGATTAAGATGTTAAACATTGTAATCATAGCTCGAACCGTCGAAACAATGGGTGCAGATACGGCACTTAGGCAGACCTATGGCGCGCACCACTGTTTCGATGGGCGCGAACTGCAGGCTGTCGAGTTTAAGCTCTTTGCGTATTTCTTCTACAAGTGCCTTGTATTCAGGGGTTCCGGTGGTGGCATAGCGTTGCAGCAGTTCGGCCGACGGTTCCCAGTCGGCAGTTGCGGGTTCTGCGGGGTCATGGCCTTCAAGACGGGCTATCACGCGGCGTGCTATCAGTTCCATGGGCGACTTCGACGAGGTGAAGTTGATGAAGCGGCAGGGATAAATCAGCGGCGGGCAGCTGATGCGTATATGCACTTCTTTGGCTCCGGCTTCGCGCAGGTCCGACACATTGTCGCGCAACTGGGTGCCGCGCACTATGGAGTCGTCGCAGAACATCACCTTGTTGCCTTTGATTAGCGAGGGGTTGGGTATCAGTTTCATCTTGGCCACCAACTCGCGCCGGCTCTGTGTGCCCGGGGTGAAGCTGCGGGGCCATGTGGGGGTATATTTTACTATACCGCGCTTGAATGGCTTGCCTATGCCGGCGGCGTAGCCAAGTGCCATACAGGTACCGGAGTCGGGTATGGGCGCCACAAAGTCGATGTCGGTATTGTCGTCGCGGCCCATTTCCAGACCGGTGTCGTAGCGCATTGCGTCGACGTTGCGTCCCTCGTAGTCGCAGGGCGGGTAGCCGTAGTATGTCCACAGGAAGGCACATACCTGCTGGTGTTCGCCGGGTTTGCGCAGCACTTCCTCGCCGTCGGCTTTTATCAGCACCACTTCACCGGGGCCGAGGTCGCGCTCGTAATGGTAGCCGAGATTGGGGAATGCGCACGACTCGCTGCTCACAGCCATGGCGTCGTCTTTGCGCGCCAGAAGCACCGGGGTGCGTCCCAGAGCGTCGCGTGCGGCTATAATGCCCTCAGGGGTGAGCAGCAGCATTGAGCATGAGCCTTTTACGTTGCGATATACGTTTTCGATGCCGTCGGCATAGGTGGCGCCCTCACTTATCAGCGCGCCAACCAGTTCGGTGGGATTGAGAGCCGCAGTACCGTGTTCGCAGAAGTGTATGCCGCGCTTGAGCAGGCGCTGTTCAATCTCGCCGGTGTTGTTGATTTTGGCTACTGTCACCAGTGCGAATTTGCCCAGATGACAGTTTATGATAATAGGCTGGGCGTCGGTATCAGAAATCACGCCTATGCCGGTGTTGCCGTGGAAATCCTTGAGGTCGTCCTCGAATTTCGTACGGAAATAATTGTTTTCCAGACTATGGATCTGACGGGTGAAACATCCATCGGCATCGATAAAGGCCATGCCGGCGCGGCGTGTGCCCAGATGCGAGTTGTAGTCAGTGCCGTAGAAGACTTCGTCAACGCAACTGCGTCGAGCAGCTACTCCGTAAAAACCTCCCATAAGTTCTTTTACCTTTGAATTTGAAAACCGTTACCGGCACACTTTTCTTTGCCGATAACGGTTCGGGGTTGTATTCTTTTATTTTTTGTGTTGCTCAATCCAGTTGCGTGCGTTCACGAAGGCGTCGATCCATACGGTTACGTCGTCGTTGCGTCGTGCACGCGGATAGTAGGCACACTGCCAGGGGAATATGGCGCGTTCGAGGTGCGGCATCATAGCCAGGTGACGGCCGTCGTCGCTTACCAGGCCGGCCACTGCGGCTTTCGAACCGTTGGGGTTGCCGGGATATTCCTTGTAGTTGTAGCGGGCTACCACGTTATATTCCTTCATGTTGGCGGGGAGCATAAAGCGTCCTTCGCCGTGGGCCACCCATATACCGGTCTTGACTCCGGACAGCGAGCCGAGCATCACCGAGTTGTTTTTGGGTATGGTGACACCAACGAACTGCGATTCGAACTTATGCGATATATTGTGTTCCATCTTCACGCCGCGTCCTTCGCCGTAGCCCAGCAGGCCCAGTTCAATCATCAGCTGGCAGCCGTTGCAGATACCCAGCGAGAGGGTGTCGGAGCGTTTGTAGAAGTTCTCGAGGGCGCGTTTGGCGTTTTCGTTCCACAGGAATCCGCCGGCCCAGCCTTTGGCCGAGCCGAGTACGTCGGAGTTCGAGAAACCGCCGCAGAACACTATCATATTCACATCCTCGAGGGTTTCGCGGCCGGTCATAAGGTCGGTCATATGTACGTCTTTGACATCGAAGCCTGCCAGATAGAGCGAATATGCCATCTCGCGGTCGCCGTTCACGCCCTTTTCACGGATGATTGCCGCGCGTACGCCGCTGCGTTCCTTGCGGTCGAAACTGAGTCCGCGTGATTCGAGCGAACCCTTGAATCCGCCTGGGAGGGTGTATTTGAGCGGTTGGCGCGAGTAGTTTTCGAAGCGCAGGCGCGCACACTCCTCGCCGCTCTGTATCGAGTCAAGCATATACGAAGGCTTGAACCATACGTCGCGCAGGAAGTCGATGCCGAGCAGACGCTCGCTTTCGCCGTGGGTGAGCATGATTACGCGCTCTTCGCACGGAGTGGCCACGGGCCAGTAGCGCAGGCCGCTGTCATCGAGCAGTTTCTCCACGCTGTCTTTCTTGGCGTCCTCTACCTGTATGAGCAGGGCCGGGTTCTCGGCAAAGAGTATCTTCAGCAGGTCGTTTTCGCCGTGCATGGCAAAGCCGTCGGTGTAGAGTTTGAGGCCTCCATTGGTGTTGGCGAAGCACATTTCGAGCAGTGCGGTAATCATACCGCCGGCGCTAACGTCGTGCATGGCGGCGAGCTTGCGTCCGCGCACCAGCTTCTGTACAGTGTTGAATGCCTTGGCGAAGTATTCGGCCGACTCCACTGCCGGCACATCGGCGCCGACCTTGCCAAGAGTCTGATATAGAGCCGAGCCGCCCAGACACAGTGGGCTGCCGGAGAAGTCAATATAGTAGAAGGTCGACGGACGGTTCACGGCCACAGGCGATACTGTGCGGCGGATGTCGCGTACCTGTCCGGCGGCCGATATTATTACGGTGCCGGGGGCGTACACTGCCTTGTCGCCGTATTTCTGGGTCATGGACAGCGAGTCCTTGCCGGTGGGGATGTTTATGCCCAGAGAGCAGGTGAAGTCGCTGCAGGCTTGTACGGCGCTGTAGAGCGCGGCGTCTTCTCCCTGATTCTTGCAAGGCCACATCCAGTTGGCGCTGAGGCTGATGCTCTTAAGCCCCTGTTCGAGGTCCGCGCCTACGATATTTGTAAGCGATTCGGCTACAGCCAGTACCGAACCGGCCGCGGGGTTGGCCAGAGCGGCCTGCGGGGCGTGTCCGATTGAGGTAGCGATGCCGGCGTGTCCACGGTAGTCGAGGGCTACAACGCCGCAGTCGCTCAGCGGCAGCTGTATTTCGCCCTGGCACTGCTGTCGGGCAATCTTGCCGGTAACTGAGCGGTCGACCTTGTTGGTGAGCCAGTCCTTGCAGGCTACAGCCTCGAGCGAGAGTACGTTGGTGAGGTACCGGTCGAGATTAGCCTCGTCGGTGTCGGCGTTGCTGTATGTACGCTCTACGGTAACATCGTTCATCACGGTCTTGGGTGAGTTGCCGAACATGTCGTCCATGGCCAGATCGATGGGTTTGCTGCCGTCGCTGCCGTTGAATACAAAGCGATGGTCGCCGGTGGTTTCGCCCACTACATAGAGCGGAGCACGCTCGCGCTGAGCTATGGCTTCGACGTAGGGGATTTGGTCGGCGTCAATAACCATGCCCATGCGTTCTTGGCTTTCGTTGCCTATGATTTCCTTGGCCGAGAGGGTGGGGTCGCCTACGGGCAGGGCATCGATGTTGATTTCGCCGCCGGTAGCTTCCACGAGTTCGCTCAGAGCGTTCAGGTGGCCGCCTGCGCCGTGGTCGTGTATCGACACTATGGGGTTGTTCTCGCTTTCGGCCAGTGCGCGGATAACGTTCGACACTCGCTTCTGCATTTCGGGGTTGGCGCGCTGCACTGCATTGAGCTCGATGCCGCTGGCATACTGTCCGGTAGCTACCGACGATACAGCGCCACCGCCCATGCCTATACGGTAGTTGTCGCCGCCGCTGAGCACCACTTTCTGGCCTGCCGTCGGGGTGCCTTTGATGGCATCCTTGCGGTCGGCGTAGCCTACACCGCCGGCAAGCATTATCACTTTGTCGTAGGCGTACATGCGGTCGTTTTCCTGATGTTCGAAAGTAAGAACCGAACCGCAGATAAGTGGCTGGCCGAACTTGTTGCCGAAGTCGCTGGCGCCGTTCGAGGCCTTGATGAGGATTTCGGCGGGAGTCTGGTAAAGCCATACTCGCGGATTCATCATCAGCTCCCAGGGACGCTGTTCGCCCAGACGTGGGTAGGCGGTCATATATACTGCTGTGCCGGCTATGGGCAGCGAGGCTTTGCCTCCGCCGAGGCGGTCGCGGATTTCACCGCCGGTGCCGGTAGCAGCGCCGTTGAAGGGTTCTACGGTGGTGGGGAAGTTGTGGGTTTCGGCCTTGAGCGAGATTACTGTGTTGATTTCGCGTTCGGTGAAGAAGTCGGGGCGGTCGGGGTTCTGAGGATAGAACTGATGAATCTTCGGCCCCTTTACAAAGGCCACATTATCCTTATAGGCCGATACGAGGCCGTTGGGGTTCACTTTCGAGGTCTTTTTGATAAGGCCGAAGAGCGACGATGGTTTCTCCACGCCGTCGATAACGAAAGTACCGTTGAATATTTTGTGGCGGCAGTGCTCGGAGTTTACCTGCGAGAAGCCGAAAACCTCGCTGTCGGTGAGCGGACGGCCAAGTTTCTCGGCGAGTTCGCGCAGATACTGCTCTTCGTCGGCGCTCAGTGCGAGGCCTTCGCTGCGGTTGTATTCGCTGATTTCGGAAATATAAACGATAGGTTCGGGTTTGCGGTCGGTGCTGAATACCTTCTGGTCGAGGTTCCGGTACACGTGCTGGAGCATGGGGTCGAACGCCGGAGTTTCCGACTCGCTGCGTGTGAACTCTTCGATGCGTGATATGCCTTCGAGGCCCATGTTGCGTGTGATTTCAACAGCGTTGGTACTCCAGGGAGTGAGCATTTCCTTGCGGGGACCCACATAGGTACCTTTCACAGACTTGGCGCTGAGTCGGCGTGCTCCGCCGAGCAACCACGACAGTTTCTTGTCGTCATCGTTGGTCAGCTCGCGGTCGCTGCCTACGGCATAGACGGTAGAGCTGCCTTTTTTGAAGAATACAACCATAAATATATAAGGGGGATAGTGATTTTACATTTATTATTATACAGCCTCTAAAACTCGCTGGTGAAGTGGAAGCGGATTTTGGGGAAGTCGTTCTGAGCCATCTGCAGTACATAGTTCGAGTCGGCGAGGAACACATCACGGCCTTCGCGGTCGATAGCCATAAACTGATGTTTGCGTCGTTTGAAGGCAGCCAGAGCCTCGTTGTCGTCGCTCTCAATCCAGCAGGCCTTGTACAATGATATTGGCTCCCAGCGGCACTGTGCGCCGTACTCGTGCAGAAGGCGGTACTGTATTACCTCGAACTGCAGCTGGCCTACGGTGCCTATGAGTTTGCGACCGTTGAACTGGTTGACGAACAGCTGTGCCACACCTTCGTCCATAAGCTGTTGTATGCCCTTTTCGAGCTGCTTCGACTTCATTGGGTCGGTGTTCTCGATGTACTTGAACATCTCGGGCGAGAAGCTGGGCAGCCCCTTGAAATGCAGTTCAGGGCCATCGGTGAGGGTATCACCGATTTTGAAGTTGCCGGTGTCAGGAATACCAACTATGTCGCCGGGCCAGGCCTCGTCGACAATATTCTTTTTCTGAGCCATGAAGGCAGTTGGGGCCGAGAACTTCAGGGTCTTGTCGGTGCGTATGTTGCGGTATGGCGCATTTCGCTCGAATCTGCCGCTGCACACCTTCACGAAAGCTATGCAACTGCGGTGGTTGGGGTCCATGTTGGCATGGATTTTGAACACGAAACCACTGAAACCGGGGTCTTCGGGATTCACTTCACGTTCAAGTGCCTGCACGGGGCGGGGCGACGGCGCAATCTGTACAAAGCAGTCGAGCAGCTCCTTGACACCGAATGTGTTGAGGGCCGAGCCGAAGAATACCGGAGCGACCTTGCCCTGCAGATAGGTGTCGACATCGAACTCGGGGTAGACACCCTCGATAAGTTCGAGGTCCTCGCGCAGTTTGGCGGCATCGTTTTCACCTACAGCCTCGTCGATGCGCGGGTCGTTCACATCGTCGATTTCCACTCGCTCCGACACTTTCTGCTTGTCGGGGGTGAACAAATCGAGCGACTGTTCGAAAATATTGTACACGCCCTTGAATTTGGCGCCTATGTTGATAGGCCACGAAAGCGGACGCACACCTATTTTGAGTTCGGATTCCAGTTCGTCGAGGATGTCGAACGGGTCGCGACCTTCGCGGTCGAGTTTGTTTACGAAAATAATCACCGGAGTGTTGCGCATGCGGCATACCTCCATGAGCTTGCGGGTTTGCTGCTCCACGCCCTTTGCCACGTCGACAACAATTATAACCGAGTCGACCGCCGTAAGAGTGCGGTAGGTGTCTTCGGCAAAGTCCTGGTGGCCGGGTGTGTCGAGGATGTTTATTTTGTAGTCGCCGTAGTTGAAGCCCATCACCGATGTTGCCACCGAGATACCGCGTTGTTTTTCGATTTCCATCCAGTCGGAGGTGGCTGTTTTTTTGATTTTATTCGATTTTACGGCGCCTGCAATGTGAATGGCGCCACCGAAAAGCAGCAGCTTCTCGGTGAGGGTGGTCTTGCCGGCGTCCGGGTGCGATATGATGGCGAATGTGCGCCGGCGTTGTATTTCTTCGTTCAGAGTTGCCATTGTTTTAAGTTATTCTGCTTCGGTGATTGTGCGTTGCACGCAACGTCGCAAGGCGTTCTGCCAGTGTGGAATCGTAATGCCGTATGTGGTTTTGATGCGCGATTTGTCGAGCACGCTGAATGGCGGGCGCGATACAGCTGACGGAAAGTCGGCCGATGTTATCGGGGTGACCTTGCAGCCTAAGCCAGCATACTCCATTATGGCCACGGCGAAATCGTACCACGAGCACGCTCCCTCGTTGGCGAAATGATATATGCCCGGCATCCAGCGCGAGGTCAGCACCATGGTGGCGATGGCATCGGCAAGGTCGCGGGCATAGGTGGGTGTGCCTATCTGGTCGAACACCACTTTTATTTCGGAGCGTTCGCTGCCAAGGCGCAGCATTGTCTTGAGGAAGTTGCGTCCATGGGGCGAGTAAAGCCAGCCGGTGCGCACGATTATGCTTTCCGGCGACAGGCCCAGCAGGGCTGTTTCGCCACGGCGCTTGGTGTTGCCGTATTCCGACATCGGATTTACCTTGTCGCCTTCGGTATAGGGGCGGCACGAACAGCCGTCGAACACATAGTCGGTGCTTATGTGCAGCACTTTTATGCCGAGTTCGTCGGCATGGCGTGCTATGTTGCGTATGCCGTCGACGTTAATCGAGTAGCACAGATGCTTGTCTTCCTCGGCGCCTTCCACATCGGTATATGCGGCGCAATTGATTACATGGGTGAAATCGCCGCTACGCAGCAGGTTTTCAACTGCGGCGGCATTGGTGATGTCGAGTTCGTCGGCATCGGTATATACGGTGCAACCGGGCAGGCGCTCCTCAAGAACATTGTGTAGTTCGCGCCCGAGTTGACCCCGGCTTCCTGTTACCAGTATCTTCATAAATCAGTAAACTGCATTTTAGACTGCAAATTTACAAAATTTAAACGAAATAGCCATCATCTGTGTTATAACTTCGTAAACAAAAATCACCGGAAGCCCCCGCGGAGGCTTCCGGATAACGATAAAATTCTCATTCTTATGAAAGAAGTAGCTCTTGTAGGCACTACCTGCCGTGTGTTTTCTGATGTACTCACTTTGTTGCTCGAACGTGATATTGCGGTGGTTGCCTTTGTCGACAACCCCGAGAAGGTTATGCTCAACGATGAGCAACTTACAGTGAGCCACCTCTATCCTGCCGATGAAAAGGCTGTTGAGGAGGCTTTGCAGGGTTTTCACGACGCCATTCTGGTGTATGACGACAATCTGATGAATGTCGAACACAATACTCTAACCCTTGAGTCGTTCGTACCAACTCTCACCGGAGCCCGCAAGTCCGGAGTCAATCGTGTGATTGTGGTTGCGGGAGCTGATTCGGAGGCGTTCTTCGTAACCGAGCTAAAGCGTATCGACGATATTGACTGGGCGTTTATCAGCACTGAAGGCGAC
>CAJUHX010000080.1 GCA_910586455.1 uncultured Muribaculaceae bacterium
CGCCAGGCCATCGACGGTGACACCGCTCAGGTAGGCCCCCAGATTGCCGAAAAACTTGGTCTGCCTCAGGTAACCTACGCCGAAGAAATTATCGACCTTGCCGACGGACACGTAACTGTAAAGCGCCGCTTGGAAAACGGCGTCGAAACCGTAAAGGCCCCCCTGCCCTGCGTAGTGACCGTAAACGGCTCGGCAGCAGAATGCCGTCCCCGCAACGCAAAGCGTCTGATGAAATACAAATATGCAGTTTCACCCAGCGAAACCGCAAAGCTCTCCGACGATCAGAAAGCCTTTGTCGAAGCACGCCCCTATCTGCAGCTTAAAGAATGGGGTGCTGCATTTGTAGAGGCAGACCCCGAACAGGTAGGCATGCCCGGCTCGCCCACAAAGGTGAAAAACGTTGAAAACGTTGTGTTCACCGCCAAAGAAAGCTTGCGTCTGGAAAACAACGACGAGCAGATCGAGAACCTCATCAAAGAACTCATCACAAACCACACCATAGGCTAAACACAATGGCAGCAGACAACAACAATCTCATAGTATATTGCGAATTCGACGAAGGCAAGATTGCCGATGTGAGCCTTGAACTCCTCACCAAGGGACGTCAGCTCGCCGATACCTTAGGCGTAAAACTCGAAGCACTGGTTATAGGCGACAAACTCGACGGCGTGGAAAATCAGATTTTCCCCTTCGGTGCCGACGTTGTTTACAAAGTGGCCGACAAGCGCCTCTTCCCCTATACCTCCAACCCACATGCAGCCATACTGATCAACCTCTTCAAGGAAATCAAGCCGCAAATCTGCCTGATGGGCGCCACCTGCATCGGTCGTGACCTCGGCCCCCGTGTATCGTCGGCTCTCCACAGCGGTCTGACCGCCGACTGCACTCAGCTCGAAATCGGCAACCACACCGACCCCAAGACCGGCAAGGATTACCAGAACCTCCTCTACCAGATTCGTCCGGCATTCGGCGGCAACATCGTGGCAACCATCGTGAACCCCGAATGTCGCCCCCAGATGGCAACCGTGCGCGAAGGCGTGATGAAAAAAGAAGTGTTCAACCCCGACCACAAAGGTCAGGTGGTGGAACTCGACGCCAAGAAGTATGTGTCCGACACCGACTTCGCCGTTGAAATCATCGACCGCCACATCGAAAAATCGAAAGTAAACATCAAGAACTCGCCCATCATCGTTGCCGGCGGCTACGGCGTAGGCAGCAAGGAAAACTTCCAGCTGCTCTTCGACCTGGCCAACACCCTCGGCGCCGAAGTAGGCGCATCGCGCGCTGCCGTCGACGCAGGCTTCATAGAGCACGACCGTCAGATTGGCCAGACCGGTGTGACCGTACGCCCCAAGCTCTACATCGCCTGCGGCATCTCGGGTCAGATTCAGCACATTGCCGGCATGCAGGAGAGCTCAATCATCATTTCGGTTAACAACGACCCCGACGCACCCATCAACACCATCGCTGACTATGTAATCACCGGCGACATCGAGGAAGTTGTGCCCAAACTCATTAAGTATTACAAGAAAAACTCCAAGTAATTCCGCCCAAAGTCATGGCTAATTTTTATACCGACAATCCCGATCTGAAACACCACCTGAGCCACCCGCTCATGGAAAAGATTGTGGCTCTGAAAGAACGCAACTACACTCAGGCCAACGAATTCGACTATGCTCCCCAGAACTTTGAGGACGCCATGGACAACTACGACAAGGTACTTGAAGTAGTGGGCGAAATCTGCGGCACAACCATTGCCGAGAACGCCGAGGACGTCGACCACCAGGGTCCGCGCGTTGAAAACAACCGCGTGATTTACGCCGACGGCACCCAGCGCAACCTCGATGCATGCCGCAAGGCCGGCCTGATGGGCATGGCCATGCCTCGCCGCTTCGGAGGTCTGAACTTCCCCATTACCCCCTACATCATGGCCGCCGACATTGTAAGCCGTGCCGACACCGGTTTCGAAAACCTCTGGGGTTTGCAGGACTGCGCCGAAACTCTCTATGAATTCGGCAACGACGACCAGCGCGAACGCTACATCCCCCGCGTGTGCGCAGGCGAAACCATGAGTATGGACCTCACCGAGCCGGATGCCGGCTCCGACCTGCAGTCGGTAATGCTCCGCGCTACCGAACAGTCCGACGGCACCTGGGTACTCAACGGTGTTAAACGCTTCATCACCAACGGCGACAGCGACATTCACCTGGTTCTGGCCCGTTCGGAAGAAGGCACCCGCGACGGTCGCGGCCTGTCGATGTTCATCTACGACAAGCGCAACGGCGGTGTTGATGTTCGCCGCATCGAAAACAAAATGGGTATCAAGGGCTCGCCCACTTGCGAACTCACCTACAAAAACGCCAAAGCCGAACTCTGCGGCAGCCGCCGTATGGGTCTTATCAAATATGTGATGGCTCTGATGAACGGTGCCCGCCTGGGCATAGCCGCCCAGAGTGTGGGCGTAAGCGAAATCGCCTACCGCGAAGCACTCGCATACGCCAAGGAACGCCGCCAGTTCGGCAAAGCCATCATAGAGTTCCCCGCTGTAAGCGAAATGCTTGCTGTAATGAAGGCCAAGCTCGACGCTTCACGCACTCTCCTCTATGAATGTGCCCGCTACGTGGACATGTACAAGGTTTACGAAGACATTCTCCGCGAACGCAGCCTCAACCCCGAGGAACGCGCCGAAATGAAGCACTACAGCAAGCTCGCCGACGCCCTCACCCCGCTGGCAAAAGGCCTTTCGAGCGAATACTGCAACCAGAACGCCTACGACTGCATACAGATTCACGGCGGTTCGGGCTTCATGAAGGACTATGCCTGCGAACGCATCTACCGCGACGCCCGCATCACCTCTATCTACGAAGGCACCACCCAGCTGCAGGTTGTAGCTGCTATCCGCCACGTCACCACCGGCACTTACAAGACTCTTATCGAGAACTATGCCGCCCGCGAGGTGAAACCTGAACTGCAGGCTGTGAAAGACCGTCTGGTAAAGATGACACAGATGTATGTCACCGCTGTAGAAAAGGTTGCCGCTACAAACGATTCGACCTACTCCGACTTCATGGCACGCCGCCTTGTGGAAATGGCCGGCGACATCGTTATGAGCTACCTGCTGCTCGACGACGCCAACCGCAACGACAGCTTCACCGCTTCGCTGCATGTGTATGTAAACCTTACCGAAGCCGAAATCTGCAAGCATGCCGACTTCATCGCCAAGGTTACTCCCGCCGAAATGGAGTACTACAAAAAAGCATAATCGATTACCCTACTCTATAAGCGCCGTAGCTGTCAATAATGACAGCTACGGCGCTTACTTTAAATTTTTCTCTTAAAAAAATTTGGTTTATAATATAAACTTTATTACCTTTGCAACCGAACACAGAGCGGAATCGCGCGACCGCTCTTTTTTCAAAGCCAAATGGTTTATAAAATAAACCAAAGTATAACCCTAAAAATTCCGCATCTATGGAAGACCGAAAACTTACAGAAAAAGAGAGCCTCGAAGTGATTACTTCGATGATTGCCCGCACAAAGCAGCGCTATATAGGCGACGGCAATATTCTGCTGCTATGGGGCTACGCTACAGTTGCTGTAGCAGCGATTATATGGATATTGCTTGCCACGACTCACAATCCGGCCTGGAAATGGCTGTGGTTCCTAATATGGATAATAGGAGGCATCGGCACCCCTATAATTTCCAATAAACAGCAGCTGAAAAATGGAGTGAAGACATACTCGGATACCCTTACTTCGCGTATCTGGTCTACCGTCGGATATAGTGCAATAATATCGGCACTGATGTGTCTTGGCTTTATGCTGATAAAAGGTATCAACACATGGTCTATATTGTCTGTATTTGCGCTGGTTATAGTGCCGTTTGCAGAAATTGCACAGGGAATTGTAATCAAGGAGAAGGTGCTGGTGGCAGGAGGCGCAGTCGGACTCTGCGCAGGCATATTCACCATCTGTTGTATAGCAGGCCGTGTTATGCTGCATACACCGTGGTTTATGCCCCTTTTCATTGTTGCATACATAGCCATGATGATTGTTCCCGGTCATATACTTAATTACAAAGCCCTCAAGGAGAAATGAAAGAGCTTAATCCGCTTCTGCACTCGCAACTCCGGCTTGCGGTAATGTCAATTCTGATGAATGTCGAGGAAGCAGATTTCGTTTATCTCAAAGAGAAAACCGAATCTACCGCCGGAAATCTCAGTGTGCAGCTCGATAAACTTTCAACAGCCGGATATATCTCCGTGGAGAAAGGCTTGTCGGGGAAACGCCCGCGGACAGTATGTTCCATCACAACTGAAGGGCGCGAGGCATTTGAAGATTACGTAGAAACGCTAAGGCTATATCTGCACTTATAAAACGGTACGGGTTCCGCATCATTCAAGAGATGCGGAACCCGTAAGATATAAGTGTGTCGTATGAGAGGTCAGAACTTCATTTCGTCGAAGCCTGCGCTGTCGAGGTCTTCGAGGTCGTATTGGTCGTCGGCGAAGGCCTCGTCGTCGTCGAAGTCGTCGACAGACAGCGCAGCTGCGTTTGCAGCGGCCTTTGCGTCGGTTTTGGCATCGAGTTCGTCGAGGTCCATGTCAAGAATCTGCACGGGAGCCTGACCCAGCGAGAGCGAGCATACGGGGTCTTTGAGATTGCGTCCGGGCACATATTCGGCCATTTCCATAAAGAAGGCGCGTTCGGTGAGGTAGTCGAATACAAAGAGCAGTTTTTGGCCTTCGTCCTCAATCATGTCTTCAAGCACGGTATCTTCCATCAGCCAGAAGTCTTCCGACGAGTCAGCGCCCATGTCTTCGAGAGTTATCTCTTTCTCTTTTTCCCAGTTGTCATCGCAGATAAAGAAAGAGCAGAGCTGGTTCTTGTCGTAGCCTGTAGAGTCGCAGATTGCGTTCTTAAGGTCCTGGAATGTAGCGCTGGCGTCGATTGTAATTTCGCGTTTGAAATTATTTACTTCGTCGGATAAAAGTCTGAATTTGTATACCATAAGAATAGAATGTTTGAGTCAATATGCGAGGAGAGTGAGTGTGCCTGCTAAACACGCTGCGAAGTTAATAAATCTAATACAATATATGCAAGAATTTGTTGAATTATTTTTGTGTAAACGCAAAAAAATACCGCATACAAAAACGCATCCGGATTTTTAAACAAACTCTTAATGCACTAATGCACGCGCCGTGCTCCAATGTATCGGCTTGAGTAGTATCCGCCGTCGGGGTATCTGTCGAAGCGTATGCCCCCTTTGCAGGCTGCGTGTATGAAGTTCACGCTGCCGTCGGGGTTTACCTCCGAAACTATACCCACATGACCCACAGTGCCGCTCTTGCGCGAGCCGCTGAAAAAAAGCAGGTCGCCCGGTTGCAGGTCTTCTTTCTTCACCTGTATGCCCTGCCGATACTGATCGCGGCTGCTGGCTCCGAGATGCAGGTCGAAGTTACGGAATACGTAGCTGGTGAAGCCTGAGCAGTCAAAAGCCTTGGGCCCCTTGGAACCTCTACGGTAAGGACGCCCTAAAAAGTTTCGCGCATAGTCTACTATGTCGTTGCCTCTGGTTATGCTTTCCCATTCCGCAATTGCATCGGCCATCACGAGGTCCGGGAGAGCATCCGGACCGGCATGAGCGGGAATCGGCACGGCGGCGGCACCGAAAGAAATCAACGATATGAGTATACTTTTTAGTTTCACTATTGCGGGCAAATTTCTTTATCACAAAGTTAATAAATTACATTGATTTTAACTTAATCTGTTAAATCAATTTGTTAACATTTAGCATCCGTTTACATCTCCGGCGACACACTGTCAATCCGATTTTCGACAATTTCCCCAACCTTTCGGTTATAGATTTTTGAGATAAACGGCGGTAATTCCGATTTTTTTTGCGAACTTTGCATCTTGAATAAGCCGTAATCGGCGTCAACTCCACGCTACAGCGCTGCAGCACCCTGTCAGACAGCATCGTAGCGGCATCAGACGCCGTTGTAATAATTCAATCAATATCACGCTTATAATACAGACATGAAATTTTCTGCTGATTTCATAGCCTCTCAGGTAGGAGGCGTTGTGGAGGGCAACGGTGCTGTCGAAGTCGATTCGTTCTGCAAAATCGACGAAGGACACCCGGGAGCCCTCAGTTTCCTGTCTAATCCCAAATATACCCATTATCTGTACGATACCGACGCCTCGGTCGTACTGGTGAAGAAGGATTTCAAGGCCGAGCATTCCGTCAAGGCCACTCTCATCCGTGTCGACGATCCTTATGCCACCCTGTCGGCTCTGCTTACCATAGTCGACCGTGTGGTGAATCCACAACCTGCAGGCGTAGAATCGCCCTCCTATGTAGCTCCCGACGTGACACTGCCCGAAGGTGCATATGTAGGCGCGTTCGCATATATAGGCGAAAGCGTTACTTTGGGCAAGAATGTAAAGATATATCCGCAGGCATACATAGGCCGCGGCTGTGTGATAGGCGATGACACCATAATCTATGCCGGCGCCCGCATATACCATTCGTGCCATGTGGGCAAACGCTGCATTATCCACTCCGGGGCGGTAATCGGCGCCGATGGATTCGGCTTTGCCCCTAACCCCGACGGCACCTACAGCAAAATTCCGCAGATGGGCAACGTGCGCATCGACGACGATGTGGAAATCGGTGCCAATACCACCGTGGATCGTGCCGTGATGGGCTCAACCCGCGTGCAACGCGGTGTCAAACTCGACAACCTTATTCAGGTGGCCCACAACGTTGAAATAGGCCATGACACCGTAATGGCCGCACAGGCCGGCGTAGCCGGCAGCACCCGTATAGGCTCCAACTGCATGGTAGGCGGCCAGGTGGGTTTTGCCGGACATATCACCGTGGGCGACCGGGTGTCGATCGGCGCTCAGAGCGGTATACCCGCCAACATTGCCTCGGGCGCCCGCGTGATGGGTTATCCGGCTGTGTCCATAGGTGAATTCGGGCGGCAGACCGTGTATATGAAACGCCTCGGACAGCTTTTCAGCGATGTCCGCGAATTAAAGAACAAAAAATAAAACCGTCATAATGAAGCAGCTCACTCTTAGCGAAAGCTTTACCGTGGAAGGCAAGGGCCTCCACTCCGGTGCCGTAATCAGCGCCACTTTCTGCCAGGCTCCTGCGGGACATGGCTACAAGTTCCAACGTATCGACCTCGAAGGCGAACCTGTAATCGATGCCCTGGCCGACTATGTAATAGCCACCAACCGCGGCACTGTCTTAGGCAAAGGCGATGTAACCGTAAGCACTATCGAACATGCCATGGCCGCCCTCTACGCAGCCGGAATCGACAACGTGCTCATTAAGCTCAATGGCCCTGAAATGCCCATTCTCGACGGCAGCGCAAAGCCTTACGTAGAGGCGATTGAAAAGGCCGGACGCACCGAACTCAAGGCCGACAAGGAATTTTATGTGGTAAAGCATAAAATAGAGATCGCCGACGCCGAGAGCGGCAGCAAGATTATGATTCTGCCCGACGACGAATTCAGCACCGAGGTGAAAGTAAACTTCAACTCGCCTGTACTGAACAACCAATATGCCTCGATGGAACACGCCGACGAATTTGCAGGCGAGATTGCCGATGCACGCACTTTTGTGTTCGTACGCGAAATAGAGCCGCTGGTCAATGCAGGACTCATCAAGGGCGGCGACCTCGACAACGCCATAGTCATCTACGATTCGGCCATGGAGCAGGAGCAGCTCAACCACATAGCCGACCTTGTAAACGCTGAACACCGACAGGTAAACGAGTTCGGCTACGTGAACCCCACCCCGCTTAAACACGACAACGAGCCAGCACGCCACAAGCTGCTCGACCTCGTCGGCGACATAGCCCTCATTGGCCGTCCGCTCAAAGGCAAAATCATAGCCACCAAGCCGGGACACGGCATCAACACCAAGATGGCCAAGCAGATACGCAACGACATCAAACGTCAGGACATACAGGCCCCGATGTATGACCCCAACCGCGAACCGCTGATGGACAATCTGGCCATACGCCACCACCTGCCCCACCGTTACCCCTTCCTGCTGGTCGACAAAATCATCGACAAGACCGACAGCTACATCGTAGGCGTTAAGAACGTTACCACCAACGAGCCTTTCTTTCAGGGTCACTTCCCCCAGGAGCCGGTAATGCCCGGCGTACTGCTGGTAGAAGCCATGGCACAGACCGGCGGTCTGCTGGTACTTGGCTCGGTCGACGAGCCCGAGCGCTACTCGACCTACTTTATGAAAATCGACAACGTGAAGTTCCGCCAGAAAGTGGTACCCGGCGATACTCTGATTTTCCATGTATCGTTTATGACCGAAATGCGCCGCGGCATGGCCGTAATGAAAGGACGCTGCTTCGTGGGCGACAAGCTCGTGTGCGAATGTGAGTTCATGGCGCAGATAATCAAGAACAAATAAATACACCCCAAAAATTCACTTAGGTAATGAAACAACCGCTTGCTTACATACATCCGGCTGCCAAAATCGCTCCGTCGGTGGTAATCGACCCGTTCGTGACCATCGACCAGAACGTAGAGATTGGCGAAGGAACACGTATATGCAGCAACGTGACCATCCTCGAGGGTTCACGTATCGGTAAAAACTGC
>CAJUHX010000081.1 GCA_910586455.1 uncultured Muribaculaceae bacterium
GCAGCATACATTTATTTATATCGAGTACCTTGTCGAATGCGCCGGGGATGTGGAATCCGGCGGCGTCGCGGTCAGGAAATTCCTCTCCCGAGGCCAGCTGTTCGTCGGTGAGCCAGCAACGGTTTGAGAAAGTGTACTCCATTTTATTGCGGTAACATTCGGTATGCTTCGATCCGAGAATAGGGCTTATTTCGGGTAACTCCACTTTGGCAATACGGGTAAGAGCGTCGACTACCTGCTGCTGTTTGCATTTGAGCTGGAAGTCGTATGGCAGATGCTGCCAACGGCAGCCTCCGCAAATGGTAAAATGCTTGCAGATAGGCGCAATACGTATCGGGCCTGATTCAATCAAACGCTGCACGGTCCCCTCGGCATACGATTTTTTCTTTTTTCGCAGGCGAATGTCCACTACATCGCCGGGCGCGGCAAATGGCACGAACACCACCATACCGTCGACCTTCGCTATGGCATTGCCTTCGGCAGCCACATCGCATATTGTAACTCCCTCAAGCACCGGGAGCGGTTTTCTTTTTCGTGACATATTATTATATATTTAAAACGCAAAGATACTACTTTTTCACTAATTCGGCAACAAATACAGCCCTATGACAGGGCAGACATAACGAAAAATATATTGGATAATCCTTGCAAAATCGGAAAATTTGGACTAATTTTGCGCCGTAATTTTTTCAGCTTATTTATGAAGCGCATTTATATAATGCCATTGCACTAATTGATTCGACAATGGCAAGGTTATCCCGACATCGACAACGGCTTAAAGAGGCCCCGACGCAACGCCTATAGCGGAGCGCCGAACTTAGCCTCCCCGCCTGAGTCGCCGCCGGGAATTTTATTTTTGTCACTTCCAATACTTCCAATATGTCAATGCTAAGATTTAAAGTTGTCGAAGAAGCTTTCGACCGTAAGGCCATTCCTGTAGAAACGCCTTCGGAGCGCCCTGAACAGTATTATGCCAAGTACGTGTTCAACGACCAGAAGATGTTTCAGTACCTGCCTAAGAAAACCTACGATGCCCTTGTGGGTGCTATTGCCAACAAACAGCCCATCAGCCGCGAGGTGGCCGACTCGGTCGCTGAAGGCATGAAGCGCTGGGCTATCGAAAACGGCGCACGCCACTATACCCACTGGTTCCATCCGCTCACTGACGGCACCGCAGAAAAACACGACGCCTTTATCGAACACGATGGCAAAGGTGGTGTCCTTGAGGCCTTCTCCGGTAAATTGCTCGTACAGCAGGAGCCTGATGCGTCGAGCTTCCCCAACGGTGGTATACGCAACACTTTCGAGGCTCGCGGATATTCGGCATGGGATATTTCGTCGCCGGCTTTCATCATTGGCGAAACTCTTTGTATTCCCACTGTTTTTATCAGCTATACAGGCGAGTCGCTCGATTATAAGACGCCGCTACTGCGTGCCCTCAACAGTGTTGACCGCGCCGCAACTTCGGTTGCACAGCTGTTCGACCCCGAGGTAAAGCACGTCCACAGCTATCTGGGCTGGGAGCAGGAGTACTTTCTGGTAGACGAGGCGCTGTACTCAGCCCGCCCCGACCTGGTGATGACCGGTCGCACTCTTATGGGTCACGAAAGCGCCAAGAACCAGCAGCTCGAGGACCATTACTTCGGAGCAATCCCCTCGCGTGTGGAGGCATTCATGCTCGACCTCGAAATCGAGTGTCACAAACTGGGTATTCCGGCCAAAACACGTCACAACGAGGTGGCTCCTAATCAGTTTGAACTCGCTCCTATATTTGAGGAAACAAACCTGGCCAACGACCACAATCTGCTGCTGATGTCGGTTATGAACGAAGTGGCACGCCGACACAACTTCAGAGTGCTTCTGCACGAAAAGCCTTTTGCCGGCGTAAACGGCTCGGGCAAGCACAACAACTGGAGTCTTGGCACCGACAAGGGGGTACTTCTGTTCGCGCCCGGCAAGACTTTGCGCGACAATCTGCAGTTCATAACATTTGTAGTGAACGTAATGGCCGCCGTACACCGCCATAACGCTCTGCTGAAGGCCTCGATAATGTCGGCCACAAATGCACACCGTCTTGGCGCAAACGAGGCGCCGCCTGCCATCATATCGATTTTCACCGGCAGTCAGCTGGCCAGTGTGCTCGATCTGCTTGAGAAATCTTCGAAAGAACAGCTCGCCGACCTTTCGTCGAAAGAAGCCGTATCGGTAGGTGTGGCCCAGATTCCCGAACTGCTTATCGACAATACCGACCGTAACCGTACATCGCCGTTCGCTTTCACCGGCAACAGATTCGAATTCCGTGCCGTAGGTTCGAGTGCCAACTGTGCATCGGCCATGATTGCACTTAACGCCGTGGTGGCCGACCAGCTGGCAATATTCCACCGGATTGTGAGCGAGCGTACTGCCGCCGGCGAAACCCTCGAAGAAGTGCTTCTCGACGAACTCCGCAAACTTATCGTAGAATCGAAAGCTATACACTTCGACGGCAACGGCTACTCCGACGAATGGAAAGCCGAAGCTGCACGGCGCGGACTCGACTGCGAAACTTCGGCACCGAAAATTTTTGATGCTTACCTCAGCAAGCAGTCCGAGGAAATGTTCGCCCGCACCGGAGTTTTCACCCGCGTTGAACTCGAGGCACGAAATGAGGTGAAATGGGAGATGTACACCAAAAAGGTGCAGATTGAGGCCCGTGTGCTCGGCGACCTCGCCATCAACCATATTATTCCGGTAGCAACCCGCTATCAGTCGATACTCGTCGACAATGTAGTTAAACTCAAAAGCCTGTTCAGCGGCAGCAAGGGCGATGAAATAGTGGCGCACGACCTCGACACCATCGAACGCATCAGCCGACACATGTGTGTAATCAAGGCAGAAACCTATAAAATGATTGACGCCCGCAAGGCTGCAAACGCCATTGCAAGCGAACGCGAAAAGGCAATCGCATACCACGATACCGTGTTGCCTTGCCTGGAAACTATCAGATACCATATCGACAAGCTCGAACTTATGGTCGACAACGAAATGTGGCCTCTGCCAAAATATCGCGAACTCCTATTCATTCGATAAATGGAACAACTCAAACACGAGTGTGGCGTAGCAATGATACGGCTGCGCCATCCTCTTGATTATTACCGACGCAAATACGGAAACCCCACTTGGGCGCTCGACAAATTATATCTGCTGATGGAGAAGCAGCACAACCGTGGCCAGGAAGCAGCCGGCGTGGGTGTGGTGAAACTCCATTCGCAGCCGGGTCATGAATATATATTCCGCGAGCGTGCACTTGGTGTCGATGCGATTTCCGAAATTTTCGGGAAAATCAAGGCCAGACTCACACGTGATGTATTTGAGCAGCCTGATGATGACATCGAACGTTATGCCCCTTTCATGGGCGAGATTCTCATGGGCCATCTGCGCTACTCCACTACCGGCAAAAGCGGTATTTCGTATGTGCATCCGTTCCTGCGCCGTAACAACTGGCGCTCTCGCAATATGCTGCTGTGCGGCAATTTCAACATGACCAATGTCGACGAAATTTTCAGCCGCATAGAAGCTTCCGGCCAACACCCGCGCATCTACTCCGACACTGTGATGCTGCTTGAGCAGCTTGGCTATGCTCTCGACAAAGAGAACCACCGGATATATCGCGATTTCCGCGATACAATGGGAGGCGCCGAACTGGCGGCGGCTATCGAGGACAATCTCGACTTAAGCCGTGTACTTGCCGAGGCCTCGCCAGCCTGGGACGGCGGTTACGTGATATGCGGCGCTACCGGTTCGGGCGACATGTTTGCCCTGCGCGACCCTCACGGCATTCGTCCGGCGTTCTATTATTACGACGACGATGTGGTGGTACTTGCATCGGAGCGCCCGGTGATACAGACCACATTCGACGTGCGTCGCACACAGGTACACGAACTTGCACCCGGCGAGGCTCTGATGGTAAACAAAGCCGGCGACATGAGCATAAGACGTGTGCTGCCGGAAGCCGAGAACCGGCGGTGCTCGTTCGAGCGCATTTACTTTTCGCGAGGCTCCGACGCCGACATATACCGCGAACGCAAGGAACTTGGACACAGTCTGGTGCCGGCACTGATGAAAATGGTGGACGGCGACTTCGAAAACACTGTATTCTCCTTTATTCCGAACACCGCCGAAGTGGCTTATATGGGCATGGTCGAAGGGCTCGAACAGCAACTCGACATGCAGAAGTCCGACCGGATACTGAAACTGCAGAGCGAGGGCAGGCTCGACCCAAAGTCGCTGCAGGAGGTGATGGAACGGAAACTGCGCCTTGAAAAAGTGGCCCTCAAAGATATCAAGCTGCGCACATTCATAGCCGAAGGTGAGTCGCGCAACGACCTTGCGGCGCATGTCTACGACGTCACTTACGGCTGCATCCGCAACAATATCGATACACTGGTGGTAATCGACGACTCCATTGTGCGTGGCACAACTCTGCGACAGAGCATCATAAAGATGCTCGACCGTCTGCATCCGCGCCGGATTATAGTGGTTTCGTCCTCCCCGCAGGTACGTTATCCCGACTACTACGGCATCGATATGTCGCGCATGAACGAGTTCATAGCTTTCAAGGCGGCCATAGAACTGCTGCAGCAGAACGGAATGTCTGATGTGCCGCAGCGAGTGTATCGCGAATGTCTTGAACAGCTGAAACTGCCTGCAGCCATGCAACACAACTGTGTAAAAGACATTTATGCACCCTTCTCCGACGAGAACATAAGCCGCCGGATAGCCGATATGCTCACCGGGCCTGAAATCAATGCCAAGGTGGATATACTCTATCAGACACTCGAAGGCCTGCACCGCGCTTGTCCGGACTATCCGGGCGATTGGTATTTCTCCGGAAACTACCCCACTCCTGGCGGCACAAGGCTCGTAAACCTGGCGTATGTGAACTATTATGAGAAATTTCTGGCCCAAACTAATTGATAATTAGAAAAAAATTCGTAAATTTGCGCTCTGAATTTTTGAAACTAAGGTTTTATGGACAATTGCTCTAAGGAAATCGACCTGCTTTTTGAAACAAGCTGGGAGGTTTGCAACAAAATCGGAGGCATATATACTGTGCTTTCGACCAAAGCCCGTACACTCCAGACACTTTATAAAGACAAGGTTATCTTTATCGGCCCAGATGTATGGTCGGAAGATAACCCGTCGCCATATTTTACAGAATCGAAAACTCTGTTGCGCAAATGGGCCCGGCAGGCATTGCTGCCTCAAGGCGTCGATGTTCGTGTAGGCCGTTGGAACATTCCAGGCAAGCCTATCGCCATTCTGGTGAAATTCGACGGCATGTATGCTGTAAAGGATGAATTCTACGGACGCATGTGGCAGTTATACGGCGTGGACTCGCTTCATGCATACGGCGACTACGACGAAGGCTGTGCTTTTGCTCACGCCGCCGGTATTGTTATAGAAAGTCTGGTCGACTTTTTCACCAAAGAGAAGACCATAAATGCCGGAAATGCATCGGTTATAGCTCATTTCGACGAATGGACTACCGGCATGGGCCTGCTGTATGTGAAAGCTAATCTGCCTCAGGTGGCGACCGTGTTTACAACACATGCCACAAGCATAGGCCGAAGCATCTGCGGCAACGGTAAACCATTGTACGACTATCTGCAGAACTACAACGGCGACCAGATGGCCCGTGAACTGAACATGGAGTCGAAGCACTCGCTCGAAAAAGCCGCTGCAACCCAGGCCGACTGTTTTACCACAGTCAGTGAGGTTACAGCACGTGAGTGTGAGCAGTTGCTCGGACGTCGCCCCGACGTAGTTACCCCCAACGGTTTTGAAAAAGACTTCGTGCCAAAGGGCACCAAGTTTGCCGCCGCACGCAAGGCTGCACGCAAGCATATGCTTGATGTGGCCTCTGCCCTCACCGGTGTTGAGTATTCAGCCGACACATTCCTGTTGGCCACATCCGGTCGATGCGAATACCGCAACAAAGGCATCGACCTCTTTCTTGACGCAGTAGACCGTCTGGGTAATCTCGACCCGGTTCGCCCTGTACTGGCATTCGTTATGGTGCCCGCATGGTGCGGCGGACCCCGTCAGGACCTCGCACACCAACTTGACCTGGGGCAGAAAACGCGCCTCGGCGACCCGTTTATCTCCCACACACTCAACAACTACGACTCCGACCCCATAATACAGCGTATCCACGGTCTCGGCTTCGCAAACGACGGCGGCTCGCGCGTGTCAGTAATATATGTTCCCTGCTACCTCAACGGTACCGACGGAATATTCGACATGACATACTATCAACTGCTGCCGGGCCTTGATGCCACAGTATTCCCAAGCTACTATGAACCATGGGGATACACTCCGCTGGAAAGTGTGGCGTTCGGTGTTCCCACGATAACCACAGGTCTGAGCGGTTTCGGACAATGGGTGCTCGACAACTTTGAAAACTCGTTCGAAGCCTGCGGCGTACGCGTTGAAAAACGCGGCGACAGCGATTATGATCATGTACGCGATGCAATAGCCGGAGATTTGAAATCTCTGATTTCCGATAGTGTGGCACAGGCCGCGCAATTCTCGCAGGCTGCCATGTCCACAGCTGCCGCAGCATCGTGGACTAATTTCATAACCGACTATGAAAAAGCCTACTGCATAGCCATGTCATCTGCCGCACAGCGTATTCCGGCGTCTGCAACTGCTACGACACCCAAACGTTGCGGACGCACTAAAAAAGCATAGTTGCTTACATTAATATATATTTAGTGTGGAATTTTTACCACACTGCCTTATGAACTAAAAACACAATCTGAAATTATAATTATGAAACTTCCGGTTAGTAATACCAACGCACCCGTATGGCGCGACATCACTGTGAAGTCTGAACTTCCTTCCCAGCTCAAGGCCCTTGATGAACTTGCCAAGAACCTCTGGTGGGTCTGGAACAGCGAAGCCAAGAACCTTTTCCGTGAACTTGACCCTGACCTGTGGCGCGCCACAGGCGAAAATCCTGTGATGCTGCTCCAGCAGCTCAGCGGCGATCGCGTAAAAGAAATCATTGCCGATCAGGTGATGATGAACCGCATTGCAGGCGTTTACGCCGACTTTAAGGAATATATGAAGAAGCCCATGCGCAAGGACATCCCTTCGGTGAGCTACTTCTCGATGGAATACGGCCTGTGCAACTGCCTGAAAATCTACTCCGGTGGTCTTGGCGTGCTTGCAGGCGACTATATCAAGGAAGCCAGCGACTCATGTGTCGATATGACCGCTGTTGGTTTCCTCTATCGCTACGGCTACTTCACACAGAGCCTCAGCGTCGACGGACAGCAGATTGCCAACTACGAGCCCCAGAACTTCAATCAGCTCCCTATTGAGCAGGTTCTCGACAAAAACGGCCACCCCATGATTCTGGAGGTTCCCTACCCCGGACGAATCATCTACAGCCACATATGGCGTGTGAATGTAGGCCGCATGAAACTCTATCTGCTTGATACCGACTTCGACATGAACTCGGAGTACGACCGCCCCATCACACATCAGCTCTACGGCGGTGACTGGGAAAACCGTATCAAGCAGGAATATCTGCTGGGTATCGGCGGTGTGCTGATGCTGAAGAAACTCGGCATCAAGAGCCAGCTCTACCACTGCAACGAAGGTCATGCCGCACTGCTCAACCTGCAGCGTCTGGTCGACTATGTAAACGAAGACCATCTGGACTTCAACGTGGCTCTCGAACTCGTTCGTGCATCGAGCCTTTACACCGTGCATACTCCCGTGCCCGCAGGCCACGACTACTTCGACGAAAGCCTCTTTGGCAAGTACATGGGTGAATATCCTGCCAAGCTCGGCATCAACTGGAACGACCTTATGAACATGGGCCGCGAGAACCCCGACACCAACGAACGCTTCTCCATGAGCGTATTCGCTCTCAACACCTGTCAGGAAGCCAACGGCGTAAGCTGGCTCCACGGCGAGGTTTCAAAGAAAATGTTCGCAGGTATATGGAAGGGCTACAACTGGCGTGAAAGCCATGTAGGATACGTTACCAACGGTGTACACATGCCCACCTGGGCCGCGTCGGAGTGGAAAGAATTCTACACCAACAAGCTTGGACTTCAGATTTTCGAACACCAGAGCGACCCCAAAGCATGGAAAGGCATCTTCAATGTGCCCGACGATGAAATCTGGAACATGCGCATGCTGCTGAAGAACAAATTCATTAACTTCGTCAAGCGCGACTTCAAGGCCAAATGGCTCGCCAACCAGGGCGATCCCTCGGCTGTGATGAAAATCCTCGACAAAATCAATCCCAATGCGCTCATCATAGGTTTCGCCCGCCGTTTTGCCACTTACAAGCGCGCCCACCTGCTGTTCACCGACCTCGAC
>CAJUHX010000082.1 GCA_910586455.1 uncultured Muribaculaceae bacterium
TCTTTTCACTCCACAAAGATAGCCACGTCCTTAAATTTCTTAGAGGAAATATAAGGATATTTTTTCTCATACACAACCAAACGCGGGCGCTCCGGTTGGGGCGCCCGCGTAGTATTATGGATGGATATACTATTACAAGATTACCTTGGTGATTTTTGAGCCCTGACGGCGGATGTAGAGGCCGTTTGCGGGGTTCTCTACACGGATGCCCTGAAGGTTGAAGTATTCAACGGGAGCATTGTCGTCGGCGGCCTCGATGTCGGCTACACCCGAAAGAATCTTGGCGCAGCTTACGCTGATGGCCTTGATATAGGTGTTAGTGCCGTCGGAGGGAACTTCAAATGTAACAGCGCTTGCTTTGTCGTCGGCAGCGGCAGTCCATTCTTTCGATTCGAATATGCCGGGCTGACCTTCGGCAAGATTAAGACCCCAGCTGGTGGAAGCGGGTTCGGTAAAGGCTATATTGGTTACATAGTAGCCTGCAGGCGCGGTGAGAGTGATGGTAGAACCCTTGTAGACACGCAAGGTGGTGCCGGGAGCCTTCGAACTGGTGCTGTTGAATATCTTTACACCGTTCTGATTATTGGTGGTTGTGAAACTCAGAACTACACCGTTGGAATCGAGGGTATAATCTTCGATGCGGATGTCTTTGCCGGCTTCGGGCTCTTCAACAGGCTCAGTAGTCGAGAAGCTAAGAGAACTGAAGTCGGAGAAGTCGAATGTGGCGTCGGTGGTTACGGGCAGGCTGGCGGGGTCGACAACAGTAAGGTTGAGGTCGGCAGAGCCGGCAGTGTATTCATCGGACTCAGCTACCGACAGGGTTATTACAGTGGTGCCGGGACCTACGACAGTCAGCCAGGGATCGCCTGTAATATCAACTGTCGCTACCTCAGAATTACTTGAAGACACTTCGGGACTGGTAAAATAACCGTTCATTTTGGGCATATCGTCGATGGTGGTTTCACCGATAATCCACGTAAACTCAGTCACGGGCTCGTCGTCGGCATTCAACCATGCTATTTCGGGGTCAGCCTTTACGATAGTATATGTTGCCGAAACAATTTCGCTCTTTACTCCGTTCTTTTCGGCGTATGCCTCGACGGTGAAGGTGCTGCCGGGCTGACCGCTTACGGCTAAGCCGTCGGTATAGAGTACAAATTCGTCTGATTCTGAGGTCTTGCAGAATATTTCAGCACCTTCTTCGGCTGTGATTACGATAGGAGTATGGTTGTCAACAGTAGCGCCGTCAGCAGGCAAGATTACGGGAGCGGCTACAACTTCAGTACCAACCTCGATAAGCACAGGATGCAATTGTACTGTGCCGTTGTAAACGCTTACAAAACCGGTAACAGTGCAGTTTTCGGCATTTTCAAAGCCTTCGGTAATCTTGAACTGGTTGCGCAGAGCCACGGAATTGCCGGCGGCATCGCTTACGGTTGCGTTCTGGCCGTTTACATCTGAGATAGTCAGGCCACTGATTTTGAAGTAACTGTAGGTGGTATTCTCGGCTACCTGGGACAGTTCGGCTTCGATAGGCTCTACAGCGGTTCCGGCTGTGATTTCACCGAAAACCGGATTGGTCAGCTGAGTTGTCTTGCCATACTCGCCAACAGTAGCCTGAAGGGTGTTGAAGGTATCGCCGTTGTTGAACGGGTTGTTCTCATTGACGTAGTAAACGAGCATATTGTGCTTGCCGGCATCCTGTACATAGAGGTACCGGTTCTTGTCGCCGCCCTGCCAGATAACTGTCATGGGGCAGTTTATCTCGGCAGTTTCGCCAACGAAGGCAAGTCCGTCGGGCGCATATAAGGCCGAGAAACCGTCGAGGAACAGAGGCATCTCTACATTGTACGAGGCAACATTGCTATATTCGCCGTTTTTGGCGGCGATTGCCTTTACGGTGCAACTCTGATATACATCGAACGGAGCCTGGTAGTGTGCCGACTCCTCAGTAGGAACAGTGCCGTCGATGGTATAGTACACCTCAGCGCCTTCCTCGGCTGTGATAGTGACTTTGCTCACCTTATCAACCAGTTCGCTTGTGATAGCAGGAGCGGCTAAGGCAGGAGCTTCTCCAACAGTATAAGAGAATGTAATTTTATCCATATCAAATACACCATTTTTAGATATATTGTTGGTGTAATTGAAATTGATTTTATAGTACTTGTTGGGTTCCGGATTATCAACATTGGCAATCAACTCACCGGCAGCAGTCAGGTTTCCGGTAAAAACGACCGATTTCGGATTCGTAAATTTGTTATCATCTGCTATAAAGAGTGTGACATTATTTATTTCTCCACGAATAAAATTTACCACATTCACTGATACAGCATCTACTGCATATTCAATAGGTGAAGTGCTGTAGATATAGGCATCGGCGCCATCTTTTTGGCTTTTGGCTCCTACACGGACGTAATCCCATCCTTGACTGTTGTTTGACATGCCCTTGTAGGACCATTGCGATCCGCCGAATTCATCGGTTGAAGTGTGAACATCTGTGTAGGAACTTGTTTTTGGCCATCCGGCGTTCTTATTGGTAAACGTTACTTCAAAAGTTTCAGCACTACTACTGAAAACCGAAGCAACCGCGACGGTAAGTGATAGTAAAAGTTTCTTCATACTTAATTTATTATGATTGATTTAAGAGAGCTTGATATACTTCTGCCACCGGAGCAAGCAGGGTCACACAGCCTCTGCGTACCGGCATCGGCAAAGTTAACGATAATTATTGGATTTACAATGAAATAATTGTGAAATTTATGGCCGACTCTATTTCGTATCATGCAGTGTGGGTGCGCAGCCACCAGTTTACCAGCGACGGGAATCCGGCTGCCTGCATACACTCCAATATTATGTCCGGCTCCATTCCGGCATAGGATTCCAGCATACACATTATTCCATAACGCCGGTTATTTAATGCGTTATGGTTCAAGTCGAACACTTCGATTGTTTTATCAACCTTCGCTTTAATCAATGGGTCAAGATTGTATTCAGGCATCATCTCGCCATGGGGACCGAACTGAATATATTGGCTCATATCGTCGTGTACGGGGTCGAATATATCGGCATAGTTGAAACTGCCGTTTACAACCTTGTCTTTATGCGATGAACCGTATGGCGTGTGATGGTAATCGACTACAAAATTTTCATACTCAAAAGTCAGACGAGGGTAGATTCCTTTCTTGCGGTAATGGTCGATATGTGGCTGCAGTTTCGGATTGTCAAGGGGTTCTTCGGTATATCCGCTTATGCCATATTGTTCGTTTAATAATACATGGCTCCGCACTTGATGGTATGCGTTTGAACCGGTGAACTGGTCCCAGTTGGTAAATCCCTGTTGCGAGGCCCAGCTGTTGAAGGCATCAGTATGGGCCGGATTCTTTACTATCCGCTTCATTGCCGGTTTTCCTTACGTATTTTGGCAATCTGCATGCGTATGCGGGCAAATTCAATGTTTCCGGGCGACAGATATTGCCGGAGTTTCTCAATGGCATTGCGTAGCCCGTCGGAGTCGGCCTCGCCGTTTGCCAGCCGCCCCCAGATATCATCGAGTGTATTTTGTACCGGAGCAGGCAAAAGAGTTTTCATGTTGAATACCCGGTAATAGAGCTGCTCAATTGACTCGCCATAGGATGCAGACACAGGCAGCAGCTTGCCGTTCTCGAGTACGCTTAATGTGTCATTGCCTTCAAGCTGCAGATTCTGAACTATATGCGGCGAATGGGTGGAAATAAAGAACTGGCAGTTGGGAAACACCCGGCGAAATATATCTATAGCCCCCGATTGCCAGGCCGGGTGCAGATGTAGTTCGAGTTCGTCAATCAGTATAACTCCTTCTCCCTCCAATGGATTTTCGAGCGCCGGATTGCAGACTGCCAGCCTCCGGGCGATGTCGCCTATAAGGGTGAGATAACATTTTTCGCCGTCGGACAGCTGATTGACACGAAAGCTGCGTCCGTCTTTTTTTAGTTCGAATCCTGCCGGTTTCCTGCGTCGTACATGCAGGTCGGTATAACCGGGCATAGCAATGGCTATGGCATTGCGGACAGCACGCAGTTGCGAATCTTCCAGATTCAGGTCGCGGTTCTCGTTTTTAATTTCGTTTTCTATATCCTCACGTTCGCGGAACCACTCATAAAATGCCCGCAACCTCATTCCGCCGTCGATATCGGCTGCATATAATGCCGGGGCATCGAGTTCATGTTTTTTCTGAACTCTTGCCGGTATGTCGACCAATGAGCGGTTGACGGAATATGCCACAATCATGGGCAGATTGGTACGGCCTCCACTTTCATAATATCGCTCCATCATACCTGCGGCATATTTGCCCAGCATGCCGAGTTCGCTTTTGACCTCGGATTTACGGGCAGGCGCCACTCTGGCTATCTGCCAGCAGGCTTCATCGGCTATGGTTGTTACTGATGATGAAACAGCCCCATGCCGTATATCACTGAAATCTATCATCATGCCGCGGGCCGAAGTGCCGCGCATCCTGGCTTTCAGCCATGAGAGATTAATCAGTATGGCGTGCAGCACAGTGGATTTACCTGCGCCGTTGACACCGGCAAATACATTTATGCCGCGTCCGCATTCAATCGTAAGATTCTCGATTGAGCGGAAATTGTTGATGATGATTCTGTTGAGGAGCATAGCTGTGTTTTTTTATCTCTCATGCAAAGGCCACAGAGGTCGCAGGGCGATATAGTATTCAGAGCTCTGCGGCCGCCGTGGCCTTTGTTTGAGAATACGTGGAATTTATTCTTCTTCCTTCATGTTGTGGAATACGTTCTGGACGTCTTCGTCTTCTTCGAGCTTGTCGAGGAGTTTGTTGAGGGTTTCGCGCTGTTCGGGAGTCACTTCCTTTACATCGTTGGGAATGCGCTCGAATTCTGCGCTTACAAGTTCGAAACCGTTGTCTTCGAGGTACTTCTGGATGTTGTTAAATTCTTCGAATGCACCGTAGAGTACAATTACGCCTTCTTCTTCGTCGTGTTCGAGTTCGTCGACACCGTAGTCAATGAGTTCGAGTTCAAGGTCTTCGAGGCTTACACCGTCGTTGGCTTTGATTTTGAACACGCATTTGTGGTCGAAAAGGAAGGTGAGGCTGCCCTGTGTGCCGAGGTTACCGCCGTGCTTGTTGAAGTATGAGCGTACGTTGGCTACAGTACGGGTGTTGTTGTCGGTGGCTGCTTCGACGAAGATGGCGATACCGAAGGGGCCGTATCCTTCGTAAGTGATTTCCTTGTAGTCGCTGGCGTCTTTGTCGGTGGCTTTTTTGATGGCACGCTCAACGGTGTCTTTGGGCATGTTGGCTGCCTTGGCGTTCTGCATGAGCACGCGCAGACGGGGGTTACAGTCGGGATCGGGGCCACCTGCTTTGGCGGCTATGGTGATTTCTTTGCCTATGCGGGTAAAGGTTCGCGACATGTTGCCCCAGCGTTTGAGCTTGCGGGCTTTACGGTATTCAAATGCTCTTCCCATTGCTGGTTGTTATATTTAGTTTTTGAGTTTTTAGTTTCTATCGGAGTTCGGCGCCGAGTTTGGTTTTGAGGTTGTTGATAATCTTGTTCATCACCTGGTCGATGTGTTTGTCCTGGAGGGTCTTTTCATCGTCCTGCAGCAGTATGGTGATGGCGTATGATTTCTTTCCCTGTGGCAGGTTCTTGCCTTCGTATACGTCGAAGAGGCTTACGCTGCGCAGGAGCCGGCGCTCGCTTTCGGCTACCACGCGCTCTACATCGGCCATGGTTACGGCGGTGTCGAGGAGCAGTGAGAGGTCGCGCTTCACAGGGTGTGTCTTGGCCAGTGGAGTGTAGCTTACTTTAGTGCGGAGCGAGAGCTGCACCAGTGCGTCCCAGTCGAATTCGGCGTACATCACGGGCTGCTTGATTTCGCAGCGGCGGCACAGGTCGTCGCGCACTATGCCCATATGACCGAGCAGCTTGCCGCCTTTGCGGGTGCTGACGGCGAGGGCTGCGCCGAAGATGTCGGATAATTCGACCGAGGGGGTGAACTGCAGTGCCGAGGCCTGAAAGCCGAGGCGGGCAAGGAGGTTGTCGACGGCGGCACGAAGGTCATAGAAGGAGGCTTCTTCGGCTGCACGGCCCCAGTTGCCCTGACGTGAATTGCCGCTGAGCCACAGTGCCACCCGCGAGCTCTGGCTGTAGGGAGCCAGGGGTGCGTCGGCGGTCGACTCACGGTCGGGTGCGTAGCGGTATACGTTGCCGAATTCGTAGAGTGCAAGGTCGGGCAGACGGCGGTTGATGTTGTGCGCCAGCGATTCGAGGCCGCCGAAGAGCAGTGTCTGGCGCATTACGTTCAGTTCCTGGCTCAGTGGGTTGAGCAGGCGCACGCAGTTGGCGGCGGGGTATGTGGTGAGCTCGCTGTAGTAGTTTTCGGCTGTGAGCGAGTTGTTGAGTATTTCGTTGTATCCGGCAGCGGTGAGCTGGTCGGCTATGAGGCGTCTCAGGTCGTCGGCGGCATCAGTAGCAGTCTTGAACGAGAGCGATGAGTGCAGTGCCTGTGGTGTGGCTATGCTGTTGTAGCCGTAGATGCGCAGGAGGTCTTCGATTACGTCGCAGGGGCGCTGCACGTCGACGCGGTATGTGGGCACACGCAGGTCCATACGGCCGTCGGAGTCTTCGGAGGCGATTTCGATTTCAAGCGACGCCAGTATGGAGCGTACGGTATCGGCCGGTATTTCCTGCCCCAGCAGCTCGGTGATGCCGCGGTGCGAGAGTTCTACCTTGAAGGGTTCTGCCACTCGTGGGTAGATGTCGACTACCGGACCGGCACAGATACCTCCGGCTATGTGCTGTATGAGCAGTGCGGCGAACTTCATGGCGTAGATGCAGCCGTTTGGGTCTACGCCGCGCTCGTAGCGGAACGATGCGTCGGTGTTGAGGCCGTGGCGGCGGGCTGTCTTGCGCACCGAGGTGGCATTGAAGCAGGCCGACTCCAGAAAAAGGTCGGTAGTGGTTTCGGTCACGCCGGAATCGAGGCCGCCGAATACGCCTGCGATGCAGCGGGGCACGCCGCCGGAGCATATCATCAGGTCGGCACCGTCGAGTTTGCGGGTAACTCCGTCGAGGGTTATGAATTCGGTGCCGGGGGCTACGGTCTGCACTTCAATCGAGTCGCCGCTGAGCTTGGCCAGATCGAAGGCGTGAAGCGGGTGGCCGAATGCATGGAGTACGTAGTTTGTCACGTCGACAACATTGTTAATCGGGCGCTGGCCTATGGTGGTGAGAGCGTCTTTGAGCCACTGTGGCGACTCAGCCACTTTTACACCGCGGATGGTCACGCCGGCATAGCGTATGCAGCGGTTGGTGTCGACGAATTTCACGTCGGCTGCGGGCAGTGTGTCGTCGGTGCAGAAGCTGTCCACATCGGGGCGGTGTACCGAGCCTTCGCCTTTATGGCATTTGAGCCATGCGGCCAGGTCGCGTGCCACACCGTAATGCGATGCGGCGTCGATGCGGTTGGGGGTGAGATCTACTTCGAGCACGTAGTCGTCGCGCAGCTCAAAGTATTCGGCGGCAGGTGTACCGGCGGCCACGTTGTCGGGCAGCACCATTATGCCGTCGTGGCTCTTGCCTACGCCTATTTCGTCTTCGGCACAAATCATGCCGAACGATTCCACACCGCGTATTTTGGATTTCTTGATTTTGAATGATTCGTCGCCTTCACCGTATAGTGTGGTTCCGACGGTGGCAACCACTACGGTCTGACCGGCTGCCACGTTGGGGGCGCCGCATACAATCTGGGTGGGCTGGCCGTCGCCAAGGTCCACGGTGGTGATGTGCAGGTGGTCGCTGTCGGGGTGTTCGACACATGTGAGCACTTTGCCGACCACAATGCCCTGGAGGCCTCCGCGGATTGATTCAACCTTCTCTATTGCGCCGGTTTCGAGGCCTATTGATGTAAGGGCTTCGGCAACTTCGTCGGGGGTAAGGTTGAAGTCGACGTATTGCTTTAGCCAGTTGTAAGAAATATTCATTGGTGTTCAGTATTAAGCCGCAAATTTACGATTTTTTTTTGAAAACATCAAGCGGCTTTGTCCTTATGACTCAGAAAACCGGGAATGTGGCCGGATTGAGTACAAATTTACTGCGAAACTGCTGATTCGTCATAGAGGTCAGCATAAGTATACCCTGAATAAGCGGTATGATTTCCCAAACGCCGCAGGTGCAGAGTGTGAATATAATCGACAGATAGGTATAGGCGCTTAGAGCGCACTACCGCCATATCTGATTATTAGCGAGTTAG
>CAJUHX010000083.1 GCA_910586455.1 uncultured Muribaculaceae bacterium
AACCTTCTGATCCGTAGTCAGATGCTCTATTCAGTTGAGCTAATGAGCCATCATTGGCGCGGGATTAACTTCCCGTTTGCGAGTGCAAAGTTACGCCATTTTCTTGAATTGACCAAATTTTTTGGCCACTTTTTTTTATTTTTTTATGCAAGAGCTTCGAGGGTAGCGCGCAGAGCGGCAAGTTTCTGCTCAGCATCAGCCAGTTTGCGACGCTCGGTTTCTACTACCGCAGCCGGAGCATTGTTTACGAAGCGCTCGTTCGAAAGTTTCTTTTCTACCGACTGGCGGAAGCCTATCAGGTAGTCAATCTCCTTGTTGATGCGGGCGCGTTCGGCCTCAACGTCGATATTGTTGGCCAGAGGCACGTTGCACTCTGTGGTTCCTACCAGGAATGAAGCTGCCGCCGCATCCTTCACGGCATTGGCATTGTATTCGCTCAGGTTGCCAAGTTTCTTTACCATTTCCACGGTCAGAGGCTCTATGTCCTCGCCTACCACATTAAGCACAAGCTGCTCTTTGGGGGCGATGTTCTTGGCCGCACGCACTCCGCGCACACCGGCTATGATTTCCTGCGCGCGCTCTACTTTGGCCAGCAGTTCGGTGTCGACTGCGCCGGCTTCGGGCATGGGAGCGTACATTATCGACTCGCCTTCTTTGCGGTCGGCCAGATTCTGCCACAGTTCTTCGGTGATGAAAGGCATGAACGGATGCAGCAGACGCAGCAGTTTGTCGAAGTAGTCGAGTGCCTGGCAGAGGGTCTTGCGGTCGACAGGCTTGCCGTATGCCGGCTTAATCATCTCGAGATACCACGACGAGTAGTCGTCGCGCAGCAGGCGGTATATGGCCTTGAGGGCGTCGTTGATACGGAATTTGTCGAAGTCGTCGTTTACCTCGGCTATGGTTGCATTGAGGCGCGACTCAAACCAGCGGGCAGCCAGGGCCGACACCTCGGGTTGGGTCAGGGCCTCGTCGACTTCCCAGCCAAGCATAAGGCGGAAGGAGTTCCATATTTTGTTGCAGAAGTTACGTCCCTGTTCCACCAGCTTGTCGTCGTACATGATGTCGTTGCCGGCGGGAGCGGCCAGCATCAACCCCATGCGCACGCCATCGGCGCCATAGGTGGAGATAAGGTCGAGCGGGTCGGGCGAGTTGCCGAGCATCTTCGACATCTTGCGGCCTATGGCATCGCGTACGATACCGGTAAAGTACACATTGTCGAAGGGCTTGTTGCCGGCGTATTCGTAGCCTGCCATAATCATGCGGGCCACCCAGAAGAAGATGATGTCGGGTCCGGTAACCAGTGTTGCTGTCGGATAATAGTACTTCATTTCCTCGTTGTCGGGGTCAAGTATGCCGTTGAACAGAGTGATGGGCCACAGCCACGAGCTGAACCAGGTGTCGAGGGCATCCTCGTCCTGACGCAGGTCGGCGAGCTGCAGGTCGGCTTTGCCGCTTTCCTTGCGGGCTTTCTCCAGAGCTTCCTCGGCTGTAGGAGCTACCGTAATGCGGGTTTCGCCGTCAGCACCTTCGTAATAGTAGGCGGGTATGCGGTGTCCCCACCACAGCTGGCGGCTGATGCACCAGTCCTGGATGTTCTCCAGCCAAAGGCGATAAGTGGTCTTGTATTTTTCGGGTACAAAGCGTATGATGTCTTCCTCTACCGGCGGCAGGGCAATATCGGCAAAGTGCTTCATCTTTATAAACCACTGCAGCGACAGGCGCGGCTCGATAGGTACCTTGGTACGCTCCGACAAGCCAACCTTATTGACATAGTCCTCGATCTTTTCCATCAGGCCTGCGGCTTCCAGGTCGATGGCTATCTGCTTGCGCACGTCAAAGCGGTCCATGCCCACATACAGAGGCGAAGCCTCGCTTATGGTGCCGTCTTCGTTGAATATGTCGATGGTTTCGAGGTTGTGGGTCTTGCCCAGCATGTTGTCGTTCTTGTCGTGGGCCGGTGTAACTTTCAGACAGCCGGTGCCGAAATCAATTTCCACATAGCGGTCTTCGATAACCGGAATCACGCGGTTCACCAGAGGCACAATCACTTTTTTGCCCTTGAGCCATGCGTTCTTGGGGTCCTTTGGATTGATACACATGGCAGTGTCGCCCATAATGGTTTCGGGACGTGTGGTTGCCACCACAGCATACCGCCGACCCTGAGCGTCGCGGTGAACTACTTCTTCCTCGCTGCCGGTTTCGCCTGTCATGTCGTCATCGGCCAGATAGTATCGCAGGTAGTAGAGTTTCGACTGCTCTTCCTCAAAGAACACCTCGTCGTCGGAGATGGCGGTGCGGTTCTGGGGGTCCCAGTTCACCATGCGCATGCCGCGGTATATAAGGCCCTTGTCGTATAAGTCGCAGAACACCTTTATCACCGATTTGCTTCGCGGTTCGTCCATGGTGAAAGCAGTGCGGCTCCAGTCGCACGAGGCACCCAGCTTGCGCAGTTGCTGCAGGATTATGCCGCCGTATTTGTCGGTCCATTCCCAGGCATGCTTGAGGAATTCATCGCGCGAGATATCGGTTTTCTTTATACCCTCGGCGGCGAGTTTTGCTATTACCTTTGTTTCGGTCGAGATTGATGCGTGGTCGGTTCCCGGCACCCACAGAGCGTTTTTGCCCTGCATGCGTGCGCGTCGCACCAGAATATCCTGTATGGTGTTATTGAGCATGTGGCCCATGTGGAGCACACCGGTAACGTTTGGCGGCGGTATTACTATAGTATAAGCCGGACGATGGTCGGGATGCGACTCGAACAGTCGGTTTTCCATCCAGTAGTCGTACCATTTCTGCTCTACATCGGCAGGATTGTATTTGGTAGCTAATTCTTTCATAACTGCTGTATTTATTTCGAACTGCAAAATTACGATTTTTTTTTCAAATCTCAATGCTTATGCTCTGTGAGTCCTATGTGTATTCCGTGCGATGTCATAAAAAAAGGCGCTTACGCGCCGTGCCACCACATCTGAATGCGGTCCCATAGTGTGAGTTTGGGTTCTTTTATATGAATGGATACCTTGTTGTTCTTTTTATTAAGGAATATTATCGACGAATGCAACACCACTGCCACCCACTCCTCGAAAGGTACTATGGCATGTATCCGTCTTAGCGGTACACGGTGGAAAGGCGATGTCGCATCGATGCTGCCAATCTGCATCACGTCGTTCTCTATGTCAATGTTGATGCTGTGGTTTTCGGCCACACAGTCAAACAGCAGTACAAAGTCGAGGCAATCGGGACTCTTGGGCAGCTGCGAGTATTTTTTATATAGAGTGTTGATGACTTTCTTGGTTATCATAACAGTGATAAATTGATTTTTTAAAGAAACACTTTATCTCTATAACCACTCAGCACGTGCTTTGTTGACTCCAAATGCCGAGGAATCTCAATTGTCACAAAATTGTAACCAAAACGACTTCTGCCGGTGTGGCAGAAGTCGTTTTTGATTACTGTGTATCTATCAGGCAAGGAAGCCAAGCAGCACACCTGCTGCTACGGCCGAACCGATTACGCCGGCTACGTTGGGGCCCATGGCGTGCATGAGCAAATAGTTCGACGGATCGTATTCCAGACCTAAGTTGTTTGAGATACGGGCCGACATGGGCACAGCCGATACGCCGGCGTTGCCGATGAGCGGGTTGATTTTTTTGTCCTTGGGCAGAACCAGATTGAACAGCTTCACAAACAGTACGCCTGACGAAGATGCAATGATGAAGGCCATGAAACCAAGGAAGAAAATGAAGATTGTCTGCGGGGTGAGGAACTGCGATGCCTGAGTGGAGGCGCCTACGGTCATACCGAGCAGAATGGTTACAATGTCGGTAAGAGCGTTCGATGCGGTCTTGGCCAGACGGGTGGTAACGCCGCACTCACGCAGCAGGTTGCCGAAGAAGAGCATGCCAAGCAGAGGCAGACCGGAGGGAACCACAAAGCAGGTGAGAAGCATGCCCACGATGGGGAATACGATTTTCTCGTTCTGCGATACGGCACGGGCGGGTTTCATCTTTATCATACGCTCTTTCTTGGTGGTGAACAGGCGCATCAGCGGCGGCTGAATTACCGGCACCAGAGCCATGTAGGAGTATGCCGACACCGCGATTGCACCCATGAGGTTGGGAGCGAGCTTCGACGAAAGGAAGATTGCAGTGGGGCCGTCAGCACCGCCGATGATGGCGATGGCGCCTGCCTGGTCGGGTGCGAAGCCTATGGCCAGAGCCACCATGTATGCACCGAAGATACCGAACTGTGCGGCAGCTCCGATAAGCATCAGCTTGGGGTTGGCAATCAGGGCCGAGAAGTCGGTCATGGCACCGATGCCCAGGAAAATCAGGGGCGGATACCAGCCGGCGCTCACACCGTTGTAGAGTATGTTCAGCACCGAGCCTTCCTCGTAGATGCCTACTTCGAGGCCGGCGGCGGTGTTGAAAGGTACGTTGCCTATGAGGATACCGAAGCCGATGGGCACCAGGAGCATGGGTTCGAAGTTCTTCTTAATGGCGAGCCAGATGAAGAACAGACCTACCGCAAGCATCACAAAGTTGCCGACCTCGGCGTTGGCAAATCCCGTCAGTTCCCAGAACTGGCGGAGATTGTCGAGTACAAAATCACCGAATGACATAAGTTGTGGACTTTATGTTATTGATTTACTATTGCACTCGGGCTTATTCCAGGGTGATGAGTACGGCGCCCTCGAGTACAGAGTCGCCGGGATTCACACTGATTGAAGCTACCTTGCCATCGCAGCCTGCGTGGATAGCGTTCTCCATTTTCATGGCTTCGAGTACCAGTACGGTATCGGCTGCAGACACGGTGTCGCCCACTTTTACGGGAATCGACAGTACCACACCGGGCAGCGGTGCCTTGATAGCGTTGGCTCCTGCCGAGGCGGCGGGCTTTGCTATTACCTTTTCACCGGAAGCTGTACGCGGAGCGGCTGCAGGCTTGGGAGCGGATACCACCTTTACGTTTTTGGCGGCATCCTGTGCGAGTTCTACCTTGTAGGGTACGCCGTTGACTTCCACCTGGGCAACGTTGCCTTCGATGTCGCCCACTCCTACCTTGTAGGTGTTGCCGTTGATTTTATATTTGTATTCTTTCATTGCTGTTAATGACGGTTATGGTGCAATTCGGGTACCTGGCGCAAGTTGTAGATTTTGGAGCTCCAGGGCGAATAAGCGCGTTTTACTTTATTGATTGTAAGGATAGTATTCTCGGTATCGTGAGCGTTGAGGTGCTCGTGCAGGGCCATTACTATGGCTGCGATTTCCTCGCCCGAGTCATGGACAAGGTTCTCGGCCTTGGCTTCCTGTCGGGTAAGACCTTGCGAACGAGCCTTGTTCATGCGGGTAACCATGGCGCCGATTTTACCGATGGCGTAGAAGCACAGGCACAGCACAAGCAGAGCGCTGAACACAATAGCCATGGCCATTACAGCCATACCCCAGCCGTGGGCGTCCTGAGTGGCGAACTCCTCGATTTTGGGATTGGTGCCCTTGATGATGTTGGCGCTCGACGGGGTGATATAGTCGTCCTCGCCGCCGGTGCGCACGGCCCATTCGCCTGCACCGTCTTCAGTGCGGGCCCAGGTGTTGTCGCAAACCAGTTCGGCAGGCACCAGAACCTCGTCGATGAGGGTGATACCGTCGGCGTCGTAGATACCGATCCAATTGTCCTGACCCGGTGTAAGGGTAAAGTTGGTATGGAATGTACCCTTGTTTGGTTCACCGTCGGTGTAGAATACCACGTGCTGACGCTTTGCGATTTTGGTGTTTACGTCGCCTAACGGCACGGGGTACTTCTTTGGATCGTTCTTATCGTTGGTTATATAGATGCTGCTTATCTCCAAGGGTGAGAAGTTGGAGTTGAACAGCTCTATCCAGCCCGTATGGTTGCCGTATTCGTCCACGATGCTGCTGTCGTTTTCCACCATCACCTCGTTGAGGCGAAGAGCCGAACGGCCCTGGGCGAAAGCGGCGGTGCAGCACATGGCGGCCAAGGCCAGCGTTAATATTGATTTTTTCATACTGCTGTCGAGTGGGCTGTAGGATTAAAGGGGAATATTGCCGTGTTTCTTGGCGGGATTGGAAACCTTTTTGGTGGCCAGCTGCTGCAGCGCGCGGATAACACGGAAACGGGTGTTGCGGGGCTCGATAACGTCGTCGATGTAGCCGTAGCGTGCTGCGTTGTAGGGGTTGCAGAAGAGCTTGTTGTATTCGGTTTCCTTCTCTGCGAGCACCTTCTTGGGGTCGTCGCTTGCCTTGGCTTCCTTGGCGTAGAGTACCTCTACAGCGCCGGCACCGCCCATAACGGCGATTTCGGCTGTAGGCCATGCGTAGTTCATGTCGCCGCGCAGCTGCTTGCAGCTCATCACAATGTGGCTGCCGCCGTAGCTCTTGCGCAGTGTAACTGTAATCTTGGGCACAGTGGCTTCGCCGTAGGCGTAAAGCAGTTTTGCGCCGTGCAGAATCACGCCGTTGTATTCCTGGCCTGTGCCGGGCAGGAAGCCGGGAACATCGACCAGAGTTACCAGAGGAATGTTGAAGGCGTCGCAGAAGCGTACAAAGCGTGCACCCTTACGCGATGCGTTGCTGTCGAGTACGCCGGCGAGGTATTTGGGCTGGTTGGCCACAATACCCACGCTCTGACCGTTGAAGCGTGCGAAACCTACTATGATGTTCTTGGCATAGTCGGCCTGTACTTCAAGGAATTCGCCATTGTCGACAATGGCACCGATAACCTCGTACATATCGTAGGGGCGGTTGGCCGAGTCGGGAATGATTTCGTTAAGCGAGTCTTCCAGACGGTCGATGGGGTCTGTGCAGGGCACCAGGGGAGCTTCCTCAAGGTTGTTCTGAGGTATGTAGCTGAAGAGTTTACGGATAATCTTGATGGCGTGTTCGCCGTCTTCGGCCTTGAAGTGGCATACACCGCTCTTGCTGGAGTGTACTTCGGGGCCGCCGAGAGCGTCCTGCGACACATCTTCGCCGGTTACAGTCTTCACTACCTTGGGGCCGGTAAGGAACATGTAGCTGATGCCCTTGGCCATGATGGTGAAGTCGGTGAGTGCGGGCGAGTAAACGGCACCGCCGGCACATGGGCCGAGGATGGCCGAAATCTGGGGAATCACACCCGAAGCCATAATGTTGCGCTGGAAGATTTCGGCGTAGCCGGCCAGTGCGTTGATGCCTTCCTGGATACGTGCGCCGCCGGAGTCGTTCAGACCTATTACGGGTGCACCCATCTTCATGGCCATATCCATGATTTTGCAGATTTTCAGGGCCATGGTTTCGGACAATGAACCGCCGAATACGGTGAAGTCCTGTGCGAATACATACACCAGACGGCCTTCGATTGTACCGTAGCCGGTAACCACGCCGTCGCCGAGGTACGATTTCTTTTCCTGACCGAAGTTAGTGCAGCGGTGGCGCACAAACATATCGAGTTCTTCAAAAGAGCCTTCGTCGAGGAGCTGTGCGATACGCTCACGGGCGGTATATTTGCCACGTTCGTGCTGCTTCTCGATAGCTTTTTCACCGCCGCCGATACGGGCCTGGGCGCGAAGCTCTATGAGTTCTTTTACTTTTTCAAGCTGACTGCTCATACTTATATATAATGTATTGGATGTTGTTCAATTACTTGTTGGGGTCTTCGCAGAGTTCGATCAGGGTGCCGACGGTCGACTTAGGATGGAGGAAGGCGATATTGAGGCCTTCGGCGCCTTTGCGGGGAGCCTTGTCGATAAGGCGGCAGCCCTTTTCCTCGAGTTCACCTAAAGCGTTGGCCACACCGTCCTGTACGGCGAAAGCAATGTGCTGTATGCCGCCACGGCCACCGTTGCCGGCGATGAACTTGCTGATGGCGCTGTCTTCCGAGG
>CAJUHX010000084.1 GCA_910586455.1 uncultured Muribaculaceae bacterium
GGCTCTGGTCAACACCTCCGAAGCCGGAGGTTTCAACGTGCGCGCCTACATTCACCGTGGCCACGTCGCTCATGCTCAAGGTGGCGTTGGCCTTGGCAGCCCAGCCGCCCGACTCGTCGAAATCGGTAACTTTCAGTTCATTGACCCATACTGTACCGTCTTTTGTCGACGATGAGTTGTTGCGCACGCCTACCAGCATCACACGCACATCACTCAGCGAGGGATTGCCCATCACTGCCACGCGGTTGCGTTCGTTGTCCGGGTCGCGGCCGGTGTACAGCGTACTATAGCCTACACCGGGCTCTTCGTTGCGCTTGGCGCGGTTACGCTCCTGCTTGAGGTCGACCAGCGACTGAAGCGAGAAGTTCATAAAGTTGTTCTCGGGCCATACTTCGTATCGCGCCGACGTAAGGTCGTTATTATACACTCCCGGCGGAGTGAGCTGCAGGGGTATCTCGTACTCGTAATAGTTATTCTTCACATCGCTGCCAAGGCGCAGGAAGAGCGAGAGGTCGCCGCTCTTGAGGTCGGTGTTGTCGTCGATAAGCGCCTCGGCGTGAATCCACATCTGCATGCGCTTGTAGTTGCGCAGGTCGAGCTGTGTATTGCGGTACACACCGCGCGCGTCGCCGGCATTGAGATCAATGACCTTGAGCGACATCGACTGCTCGTTGAGCTGTACAATCTGGCTCTGGCCGGGGTCGGTGATACGGGTCACGCCGGGAGGCAACACATAGTTCACCGGCTGACGGCGGGCATTCTCCTCGATGTTCACCACCGAAATGTCGAGCTGCCCCTCGGCGGGCGCATCGCCTCGGGTGTTGAGGTTGAAGTCGTAGGGGCGCCATTCGCCGCGCACAAGTTCCAGTGTGGCAAAACGCAGGTGGGTTGTCTGCTTGAAACCGGTAAGGAACATTCGCGCGAAGCGTATGGTGGAGAAGTCGCTTATGGAACCGACAATCTTCTCGTAGTCGTGCAGAGGTATCTTGAACTGGTACCACTCCACGGTCTGGTCTTTGCCGTCGCGGGTGGGTACTACCGACACCTGTTTGTCGGTGATGTAGTTGCGGCCTACAACCAGATCTTCGGGTCGGATCGACACCTTGTACTGGAAATAGCGCTCGTATTCGTTGAGGGTATTGTCCTGGTTTATGTCTTCCACGTCGGGGGTAGAGCGCGACGACTGGTACAGCGGGTCGCCGGCATCTTCGGGCGATAGCGAGTTGCCCTCCACGCCGTTGTAGCGCTTGTAACGTTCGAGCACACCCAGACGCTGTGCGTCGTAATCATAGCCACGGTAGAAGTGATAGTTGTCGCCCGCAGGGTCGTTGAAGGGCGAGAACTCGTCGTCCTGCATCTGTGCGATTACATCGGGCGACAGACGCATGCGAAGTTTGTCGAGGTAGTCTTTGTACGACGGGAAAGTGAATTCTTCATCATTAGGCAGACCGTCGAGGCCCACGTCCTGCAGCACACGGGCTCCGCTGCTGTTATCGAAACTGTAGGTAAGCGAATTCTGGGTGCTTACACGGCCCCATGCGGTTTCGGTAAGGTACTGGTCGTTGCCGTCGACCGGAATACCGTTTTCATAGCCCTTTAGACCGTCTTTCAGAATGTCTTCCGATATTTCGCCGAAGTTCAGATATAGGTCGCCGCCGTCGTAGTTAGGGTTCTCGGGGTCCAGGAAAGGACTCATAAGCCAGAATTGCACGTACTCGATGTTCGACTGCTCGAAGTTGGTGTTGTCCATCTTGCGCATAATGCCGCCCCAGCGACGTTCGGGCTGCAGCAGGTTGCCTTTGTCATCGATATTGTCAGCGTCGAGGTTGTAGGGGCCGCGCTCGTTGGGATAGTACGACAGGTTCAGTGTCTGTATGTAGTTTGTTTCGCCGTAGCTGAGTTCGCGGCCGGGGAATATCTCGCTTGATTTCACCTCGCGCACATAGGGATTGGACAACTGCTCCAAATCGCTCTTTATATATCCGGGGGCCATTGACGAGTTTCGCGAGGTGAACAGGCGGTCGATATAGTACCAGTTGAGCAGCGCACGGTTTTTGCCGTAGTCCACATTGTTGTTCAGCGCAGCCTCGGGAAAGAGCGGGTCCTTGCCGCTGTCGTAGGGAGTCGAAGCAAGGAACCACGAATAAGGATTGCGCAAGTCTATGCCCGTCTGGGTAGCCTCGAAGTCGTCGACGTACGACGAGCCGCGGTTGGAGCCCGACTTCTGCTGGTGCGGCATCAGCCGCGCATATTCGGCGATAAGGTTCAGGCGCGAAGGCTGGGTGGCGTTGACAGTGGGAATCTTGTTCAGAAGGTTGGTCAGCCACATGAATTCGCCATTGTATGCCAGATTTAAGCCGAACATTGAGTTGTTGACGGTTTCGTCGCCTATATTCACTTTCTCGGTAAGGGCTTTCTCACTGAAGTGCAGCAGCGTGGCACCAATGTTAAGGTTGCGCGTCAGCTGATACTGCAGGTCGAGGCCCAGCAAGGTTTTGCGCTGGAGCGAGAAGAGCGACTGGTTTTCGAGTGTTACGCTTATGCTCTGGCCCGAGTCGATAATGGCCTGATTGGTAATGGTGACTATACCCATGGAGTAGTCGACGGTATAGTCCGAGTTCTCTGTAAGTGTAACGCCGCCGGCGGTGACAATAACCGAGCCTCGCGGCACATTCATGGCGTTGAGCCTAATCTGCGAGCCGCTCGAGGCCTGATATTCGCCGCTGAGTATGAATTTGTTTTTGTCGGCGAACTGGCGTGCCACCACCAGCGTGGAGTCATAGAGCTGCGGATAGCAGTACTGCTCGGCAAGTACCGGGTCGCCGATTTTTTCGGCAAGGTGGCTGCCGAATGGCTCCGCTACAGGAAAGACTATCTTGCCTGTGGCCGGATAGATGGTATAGCCGTCGACAAAGTCGAAAAAGCCGTCGGGATTCGACTCCTCGTTGCTGTCGAGGCGGTCGAGGTTCATCACCTGCAGCAGCGACTGGTTGTTGAGCCCCGGCACGGGCAGATAGTTGATTTTGGTGCCGGTGGTGTCGCTAAGATACTGTATGTTCATGCGGAAGTTCGACTTCTGCACCTGATATCCGCCAAGCGAATACACGTTTTTCATCATCAGTCGCCACATGGGCAGACGTGGCGAGGTGGTGGTGCTTTTGAGCATCTTCAGATACAGCGACTGGTCGGTGGTGGTTATGTCGCTTGAGAATTCACCTACCTGATATACCTGCCCGCCGTAGGTGTATTCGTAGGCCACGGCCAGAACTTCGTCGGCGTTCAGAGCCGATTTCACCGATATGTAGCCCAGAGTGGTGTTGACGGTGTATTCGCTCGACGACAGCAGGCGGGCGCTCTCTACTTTCTCATAGTCGCGGCCACCCTCTATGCCGTATGCTCCCAGCGGCTGGAGTACCTGGGTCACATCGGCTATATTGCGCGCGCCGGGATACTCGGTCTTGATTACCGATAACAGGTTGTTGGAGTTGTTCGAAGGGTTAGGCACCGACAGATTCGGCTGCCAATAGTCGCTGGCCAGGTCGGAATCCTCGCCAAGGTCCATAAAGGCCACCAGATTGCGGCTCTGCTCGTACTTGCCGCTTTTGTTGGTTACCCACACCTCGATACGTGTAATGTTCACGCCCGACGATACAAACGGCACCTTGGAGGCGAAGCGGTCGTAGTTCTTGCGGAAGAAATGGCCCAGAAAGAAGTGACGGTTCTGGTCGTACTCGTCGGCATTGATGGTAAACGGAGTGGTCTGCACGCCGCCCTTTGAGCTCACGGTTTTCGATTCCGACTGCTGTTGCGACACCAGCGCCGTGGCCGTGAGCTTGCCGAACTGCAGTTTGGTCTTGAAGCCAAACAGAGCCGTGCTACCGCGGATAAGCGACGAACCGGTGGTCATCGACACATTGCCTGCCTCAATGCTCTTTACTATATCGTCTTCCTTGCCTTCGTATGCCAGTTTCAGATTCTTGGAGTCGAAATCGAAGGTAGCGTCAGTGTTATAGGTCATGTTGAACTTCATGCGGTCGCCCACCGAGGCATTGATGGTGGCCTGCACCTTCTGGTCGAAATCGAAATATGTTTTCCGGCGCGACGACAGCGACAGCGACGGGTTGTCTGTCTTGTTGCTCTTTATACCCATCTGCACCTGCACCGTACCCTGGGTTTTCAGCTGCACGCCGCCGGGGCCGAATATCTTGTCGAGGGCGCCGAGCTGGAAGTTCATGTCGAAGATATTGAACGGCTCCTTGTCTTTACCCTGGTTTACCATAGAGTTGCGCTCATGGTAATAACGCTCCATTGATTTGCGCAGTTGCCAGTTGTTGTATTGTGCTTCGTTGAGCATGAACGGTGTGGCGATTTCCATGTCGCCCACCTTGGTACGCACCACATAACAGCGGGTCACAGGGTCGAACTCAGCTGTAGTTGTAATATTCGAGGGGGTGTCGAGGTCGTATGCGAACTCCTCGCGCATAAGGTCTTCGTAGGTCTGCGGCACAGTCTGCTGCGCTCCCAGCGGCAGCATTATGCTGTCGGCCTGAATAGCAGGCTGCGGTACCGGATAAGCTGCCGGAGCAGGCGGCGCCATGGTTGTCTGCGACTGCGGACGCGCCACGGCTATATACGCAAGCGCGGCCACTATGCCCGTAATGAGCATAATCGCCGTACGCCTGAAAATCGCATAGGTATTATTTCTGTTCTTTGCTTTTTCCATCAATTGCGTGTCGCCCGCTTCATATATGCTATGCCGCAGCCATCGCCTGAGCGGTGCCTGCAACACACGTCCTACATCAGCGGCAAAGCCTTGCGGATGGCTACTTCGACCTTCAGACCGGGCTCGCTGTCAAAGAGTTTGCCCAGCACCTTGCGGCTCTGCTGGGCTGTAAAGCCAAGCATTACCAGAGCTGCCAGAGCCTCCTCGAAAACCTCGCTGTCGGCGGGCGACTGTTGTATTAACGTAGCATCACCCGTTTTTATTTTATCACGGAGGTCTACGATTATACGTTCGGCGGTTTTGGCCCCTACGCCCTTCACGCCTTTGAGGCGCCGCAAATCGCTTCCGGCAATCACTCCGGGCAGCTCTGCGGCAGGTATAGCACTCAGTATCATGCGGGCGGTGCCTGCCCCTACCCCGCTCACACCCACCAGCTGGCGGAAGAGTTCGCGCTCGGTTTCTTCGAGGAAGCCGAAGAGAGTCCAGGCATCGTCGCGTATCGATTCATGCACCCACAGCACTGCCTCCGGCTGTTCCTCGAGAGCCGAATAGGTGGGCAAAGTTATGTTCAGCTGATAAGCCACACCGCCGGCAGTTTCCACTGTCACAGCGGCCGGGTTCAGTCGCACCACGCGACCTCTGATATATTCTATCATATTGTCATTCTTCGTTTATAAACATGAAGTCCCAGGCCGGCAGCATCTGTGGCTTCTGTTCGAGCAGTTTCAGGGTTGCTTCAGGCAGATATTTGCGCTCCACCACCAGACGGAACATGTATTCGTCCATCCAGTTGTCGGTAGCGAGCAGATGACCGTCGTTGGCGCCGGGCCCCCAGCTGTTCTCTATCAGCCATGAGGCGGGTTTTCCATTCGCATCAAGGTCTACGCCCACCAGTGTCATGGCGTGGGTCGAGGCGCTGGCATGGCTGAGTATGCGGTCGCGCTTGTCCATATCCAGGCTCACACCCATCAGTGCCTCGTAGTCGTAGTTGTCAAGGTCGAGTGTACCGTTGGTACGGTCCATCTGCTTGCCTACATCGCAGCTGAAATACATGGCTGTGGAATCCTTAATGGATGCAATTGCGGCGGCTTTGATTTCATCGACAGGCAGGTTGATGTAGCGCCAGTTGTCGCCGTCATAGGTATGGCGGTCGTAGTCAATTTCGTACACCTTATAATACGGACGCGAGGGATCGTTCATCAGCATCACATAGTTGCCTTTGAGGTCGTTGCCGAAATACTCTGCATAAAATTCCTGCGGAGTGTATTTGCGGCAGTCAACCGTGTTGCCCTTGCTGTCTTTGCGTTTCCATGTAAATTCCGTGGGAGGCTCGCCCAAAGTCAGTGCCAGCATACGGTAAACATCGGCCAGCATCTGCTGTTTGCGCTCGTCCAGAGCCTTGGCCTTGGCGCCGCCGGCTGCCATGCGGCGCAGTTCCATGCCGTCGCGGCGCAGCTTGGTACTCAGCAGCTGACGCAGGCGCGAGGTATTCTCGCTGCTGTAAGTTTCGGGCATGGCCTCGCGGGGCACAACGCCGTATTTGCTTACATTGTCGGCCAGACCGGTAAACTGGCCGCCGTCGCTCAGCGGATTCATGAACAGCCAGTCGACCATACGGTCGTCGAGCGGCAGGTCGACACGGTCGATTATACCCTGCAGAAACAGGTTGGCCTTCTCCAGCTGGTCGTAGAAGAAATTGTAGTTCTGCGACAGCTCCAGCATGGGCAGGTCGTGGTTCTTCATTGCCTGGGCACGCAGCACGTTCAGGCCTGTAAAAAGCCAGCAGCGACCCGATGACTTCTGGTTGGTTATACCCTTGCTGGGCACACGGTGGCTAACTTCGGCATCGACTCCGAGGCGGGCGTGGGCACTGCGTGCAAGAGTATTTATATCGGTAGAGGCAATGGCGTTCTGCAAGGCACGTGTCGAGGCTTCGTTGTTGTACGACCGGCGAAGCTGACCGAGGTTTTCGGCGCTGATTCCACCGGTAGTCTGCGCACACAGGGAGCCGGCCCCCAGCAACAGTAAAGATGTAAGTATCGTTCTCATTGGGTATGTGATTGATTCAGACTACAAATTTAATGTTTTTTATCGAATTCTGCAATACTCTGTGCTTTTAAGGCCTGCCCATCGGTCTTTGTCAATGATATTATCAAGATTGGTAATTAGATAACCATAGATTTGCTATAATACGCAGATAGTAATTCATTTCTTTTCCCTTTTCTTCCATAGGCATATAAATAGGATTAAGGCCAACAGATAATTTACCCACATAGATATTGAAAAAGCGTCAAATCTCAACTTGACACTCTCAATTAAGAAA
>CAJUHX010000085.1 GCA_910586455.1 uncultured Muribaculaceae bacterium
CAACCCCAATGTAATAAAGGAACTGGGCGACGTAGGCAACGATATAGGGGTATATGGCTCAAAACTTTATGTAGTGGTGAACTGCTCGCATAAAGTTGAGGTTCTCGACGCCCGCAGCGGCATACGTCTGGGCCAGATTGATATTCCCAACTGCCGCTATGTGCGTTTCCACCGCGGCAACGCCTACGTAAGCAGCTATGTTGGCCCGGTGCTGATTGATGCCAACGCACCCAAAGGCGCCGTGTATCAGATCGACACTCTGTCGCTGGCCGTAACCGATAAAGTAACCGTAGGCTACCAGCCCGAGGAAATGGAGATTGTAGGCGACTATATGTATGTGGCAAACTCTGGCGGCTACCGTCCGCCGGTGTACGACAATACGGTGTCGGAAATCCAGCTCATCGACTTCAAGCAGGTAAGCCAGATTCCGGTGGGCATAAATCTGCACCGGGTGAAGAAAGACCGACAGAACAAACTGTGGGTGAGCGGACGCGGCGACAACAAAACCCGCCCCTCACGCCTCTACGTGCTCGAACGTAAGCCCGGATACAACCATATGCAGGTAACGGATACCCTGCCGCTGGCTTGCTCAAACATGGCCATACACGGCGATTCGCTCTACTACTATGCAACCGAGTGGAACGATTTGACCGCATCTAACAAAATCAGCTACGGCATTATAAACACCCTGACCAAAGAACAGGTAAGCACCAACTTCATAACCGACGGCACCGACAAGGAAATCACCATACCCTACGGCATAGCGATCCATCCCGAAACCGGCGACATACTTATAACCGATGCCAAGAACTACGTTTCGTCGGGCACGCTGTACTGCTTCGACCGCAATGGCCGTAAGAAATGGAGCGTCCGCACCGGCGATATTCCGGCTCACATAACATTCCTGCCACGATGAAGAACTACAGCCTCATATTATCTGCTGCGACGGCTCTTATGTTCGGAGCCTGCGACATCGGAACGCCCATGGTGAACCTGGGCATCGACGACTCCTACTATGTGGCGCGAATGCAGAAACTCAGCCTGCAGCCGGCCCTCACCGGCGATGCCTACCGCTGGTATATGGTAGAGGACAACGGACAGCGGACGCTGCTGTCGGAGAGCCGCGACTATATATTCCTAAGCGCCAAAGAAGGCACCTACCAGCTTGAATTCGAGATTATCGACCCCGACACTCCCTACTCTTTCGACTTTACAATTCATGTGCTGCACGAAGAGGTGGAGTACAGCCCGTACATAAGCGAAGTGGTGGAGTACAGGCCGGCCCCGGGCCAGTTCATCAACGAGATGCCGCGTTACGAAGAGGGAGATAGCTACGCCGACATACTCAAGAAATGCACAGAGTGCATAAACGGTACCAACGACGTGATGATAAGCCTGGGCGCTTATGGCGGCTATGTTACATTCGCTTTCGACCATACCGTGGTGAACGTACCAGGCGAGATGGATTTGCGTATATGGGGCAACTGCTTTTACGAACTCACTCAGCCCGACAAAAAAGGCGGCAGCGCCGAACCGGGCATTGTGTGCGTGAGCTACGACGTGAACTGCAACGGCCTGCCCGACGACCCATGGTATGAACTTGCCGGAAGCGACTACAGCAAAGCCTCGACCCTGCACAATTACAGCATAACATATCACCGCCCGGCTCAGAGTGGCGACAACATTGCCTGGGAGGACTCGGAAGGCATAAGCTCGGCCCTGCCCCGGAACACATTCCACAGCCAGCCCTACTGGCCGCAGTGGATCGATGACAGCAAGCTCACATTCGGCGGCAGCTGCCTGGCCCCCAACGGCGTGGATGTAAGCGGCAACGGCAGCTACTATGTACTGTACAGCCTCGACTGGGGTTATGCCGACAACCACCCAAACGATTATTTCAATCTTAATTCTTTTGATATAGGCAATGCGGTGAACGAATTCGGAATACCCGTCGACCTGCCCGGCGCCGACTTCGTGCGTGTCTATACCGGCGTGAACCAATACTGCGGCTGGCTTGGCGAAACATCCACCGAAATATGCCGCGCCCAGGACTTGCATATAACACCAAAAAGTTCGGGACTGACACAGTAACAATCCAATACATATAATTCAATTATCGCAAGCATGAAACATTCAGCTATGTTTCTTGCGATAGGGGCAATATCGGTGCTAAGTGCCGACGCGCTCGTTATACCCCCAACTGTTCAGGGTATCGACTATCGCAAGCAGATTGAACAGAGGCTACAGAAGCGTGCACCGGGCACTAACCGAGCCGACAACATCGAATTTGCCGTACCCGCCGACATGGCTGTACCGGCTGCCGAGTTCACCCTCGACATGATTCAGAGCTGGGCAGGCGAAGGCAGCAACCGCGCCGCACTGGTGATACAATGGAACGACGAACGCGAGCAAAATGCTCTGGTGTTCGGCTACCGCTGGGACGGTGTCGCCACCGGTGCCGATATGATTAAGGCTGTAATCGAGGCCAACCCTCGACTTTACGGTCTTATACAGTACACCAATGTCAGCTCTCCTACCGACCCGTCGGGCGGCTATACAATCAACGGCTTCGGATGGGATGTTGACAACGACGGCGACATTGCCATTGTCGATGAAGGCAATAACAACGCCCGATACGAAAGCGAAAACGGTCTGTTCATTCATCCGCGCGGGTATAATCCGCAGACCGGAGATATCCCCGACTATGACTACGACAACTGGAAAAACGTCGACCCCGATGACTTCTGGGGTGCAGGCTGGTTTCTGAGCTATTGGTCGTACTACACCAAGGACAGCCAGTATGCATCGTTCTCTTATTCCAACGTGGGTGCTTCGGGCCGCGTACTGCAGGACGGCAGCTGGGACGCCTGGAACTTCTCGCTCAACATGATGCCGTACGACCTCAAGGATTTTGAAGCCGCTCCGCCGCTGATTCCCGAGGGTGCCAAAACCGAATTCGAACACGATGGTCTGTACTACAAGCTGAAGAATTATGCCCGTGGCACCGTGTCGCTGGTATCGCCTCTGGCCATAGAGGGCTTCACCACAAGCGACTACTACGGCGATATAACCGTGCCCGAGAGTTTTGTCGACGAGGGTCGCACATACACCGTGGTTGAAATCGCCGACGAGGCTTTCGCCGGCTATGAAATAGGCACTGTGAATCTGCCCCAAAGCGTCACCGCCATAGGCGTAGGCTCATTCATGGGCTCGACTATCTCAGCCATCAACGGCACACGGCAACTTAAAAAAATTGGTAATCACGCATTCTGGTACTGCACCGAACTACATGATTTCGAGTTCCCGGCCGGAATCACCTCCATTCCCGAGGGACTGTTCGACACTGCAGGCCTTATGGCATTAGTGATTCCCGACGGCGTTACCAAAATAGGCGCTCGCGCATTCGCCGGTAATTTCATGCTCGAAAGCATTGTGATTCCTGCAAGCGTGAAGAGTATCGACAGCGAAGCCTTTGCCGAGTGCGATGCCGTCAGCAGCGTGACTTCCTACAGCACTTATCCGCAGAGAATCAACGAATCGGTGTTCGACAAAAGTACTTATCAGGCAGCAGTGCTGACCGTACCCACCGGTTTTGAAGATGCCTACCGCAATGCCGCGACATGGAAGAACTTCGTTACCATAAGCCAGATGGACATTCCGGTAAATGTGGGCGATGTGTTCCTTGCCGGAGGCATCACCTACCGTGTGAGCGCCCTGGGCGAAAGCAATGAAGTCGTGGCCACTCACGCCAGAACCGACGGCTCGGACGACAACAAGATTATCGCCGCCGCCAACGCCGCTACATACACCGGCTCACTCACTGTGCCGGCATCGGTGGTATATCAGGGTATAGAACTGAAAGTCGCAGCCCTCGACGAAAGAATATTCCACGGCTCCACTGCCCTTGAGTCGGTTGAGATTATTGCTCCGGTCGACTGTCTGCCCCCATACTCATTCAACGACTGCACCGCCCTCACAACGGTAAAACTGCCCGAAAGCATCACTTCGATAGGCACATACGCCTTCGCATACAGCGCACTGACATCGATGCAGCTGCCCGAAACTGTAAGTCTGCTTGGCGAGCGATGCTTCTTTCAGTGCAATAAACTGGAAAGCGTAAATTTGCCTCAGGCTCTTGAAACTGTGTCGGACTACACATTCTCCTACTGTACCGCTCTCAAGAGCATAAGTTTCGGCAAGTCTGTGAACAATTTCGGCAGCCATGTATTCCAGAACTGCCAGGCACTTGAATCGGTCACACTGCCGGCCTCCATCACAGAAATACCGGCCTCGACATTCTCGAACTGTTCAGTTCTGAAAAATGTAGAGCTTCCGGAGGCTGTTGAAAAAATAGGCAACTCGGCTTTCAGCGGCTGCGCGAACCTTCAGTTTAAGCTTCCGGCCTCTGTAAGCAGCATCGGCAGCGAGGCATTCCGCGGCATGAACATGCTCACCGAGTTTACCCTGCCCGCAGCCATGACCACAGTGCCTCAGGGCCTTTTCTACGACTGCACCAATCTGGAGCGTGTGATAATTGCAGGCCGGGTTACTTCGCTGGGCAACAACGCCTTCCGCAACTGCCGTTCGCTGCGCGAAATTGCTGTTCCCGAGGCTGAAACACTTGCAGATGACAATAACAACGGCAATGAAGCCGACGACAGGCTGATTGTACTCACCATCCCCGATGGAGTCACCTCGCTGGGGCAGTATTGCTTTGCAGGCTGCACACAGCCTGGCGAGGTTGTGCTGCCGCAGAGTGTAACCACTCTGGGCAACTACGTGTTCGACGGAGCCACAAACCTCGCGCGCATAAATATTCCCGAGGGCGTTACTGCCATGCCCGGCTGGGGCTTCCGTAATACCGCAATCGGCGATATAGAGATTCCGTCGACCATCAAGTCAATGACATACGCCGATGTATTCGCCAACTGCAGCGCCGCCCGCGTGTTTGTCAACAATACCACACCCTTCACCATAGGCACCTACGCGCTGCGCATCAGCGGCTCGAAATTCGTGCCGGTGGTAGTGCCCTACGGCTGCACCGAGTCGTTTATGACCACGAGCAACTGGAAGAAATCGAATGTCAGCTCTCCCGAATATGTAAGTTCCGACATCATAATCGAATCGGCGGAATACAGCGCAGGCCGTGCCACTCTCAGCGGTAGCCTCGTCAACAAGTTCTCACCCGATGAAATGCCGGCCGCCTTCGCACTGCTCAACAATGCCACATTCATGGCCGAGTGCCTGCCACAACTTTCAATCCGCACGGCCGACAGCGAAGGCGAATACACCGTAATGCCACTGGAAGTAGCCGCCGACGGCAACTGGACTCTCGACTTCCCCTGGCCAGACGACAGCTACAAAGCCGAAGCATACATTGCTTTAGGCAATGCTGATGATAACCGTACACCTATTGCCGAAGTCACTTTCAAGGCCGGCGGTACCTTATCGGTATCCGACTCGTTGACAGACTGTGGCTTCCGCTTCTACGGCAACACAGTATACGTGTCGGGGCATCATGGCGAGGCTTTCACCGTGTACAATATATTCGGCCAACGAGTGGCTTCATTTGTTGCCGACAGCGATAGTTTCAGCACCTCACTCAATATCGGCGCAGGCTCATACATACTGCACGGTGCCGGTAAAACATCAAAATTCATAGTGTTATGATTTCCAGACAATTTCTAACCTTTGTCTTATACGTTGCAGCGTCGTCGGCCTCTATGGCCGATGACGTTGATTTCCACGAAGGCATTTTCGTGGTCAACGAAGACTGGTACGGACACCAAAACTCGACAGTCAACTATCTGCTGCCCGACGACCCCGGCGGCAACTACTGGCACTACAGGGTATTCCAGGAGGCGAATCCGGGCCATGAGCTCGGATGCACCAATCAATACGGAGCCATCTGGAACGGGCGGTTCTATTTCATAGCCAAGCAGGACAAGGACCCGGGCGCCTCGGTGGCCGGCGGCCGCATTACCGTAGCCGATGCCGAAACTATGAAAATACTGTATCAGAACACAATTATCGACCCGTCGGGCGCCCAGTGCGACGGCCGTGGCTTTGTGGGCATAGACGAACACAAGGGCTACATATCCACAAGCAACGGAGTGTGGATTTTCGACCTCGACAATTTCGAAGTAAAGGGCCGGATAGAGGGCACTTCCAACCCGAATGCCGGCGATGACACACCCAATACCAATCCGGCCGGGTCGCTGTACTACGGCCAGTCGGGTACAATGCTGCTTGCCGACGGCAAGGTATTTGTATGCCACCAGCAGTCGGGTATACTTGTAATCGATGCTGCTTCCGACAAGCTTGTTTCCCATATTAGTATGGACATAGTGAGCGACGGCGCGGGCATAGGCTCGATAGTCAAGGCCGCCGACGGCTCGCTGTGGGCATCGGTGGCGCAGGATACTCATGGCACAGGGAGCTC
>CAJUHX010000086.1 GCA_910586455.1 uncultured Muribaculaceae bacterium
GCTCGACCATTACTGTATTCAACTGCTACTCATACGATCCCGCACCGGCCTCGCTCGACCCCGAGATACGCAATCATATAATCGGTGTGCAGGGCAACAACTGGGCCGAGTATATCTCGACATATTCGCACGGCGAGTATATGATGTATCCGCGCATAATTGCACTGGGCGAAGTGGGCTGGACTCAGCCCGAAAATAAGAACGAGGCTTCGTTCAAACGCCGTATCAACGGCGAGATACGCCATATAAAGAGTCTGGGGTATAATCCGTTCACACTGTCGACGCAAGTACAGACGGCGCAGACTGTAGACTACGGCCGCAAATGTATAATTCTGGAACTGACCTCAGAAAAAGACCCCATTGACATACGCTATACCCTCGACGGCAGCGAGCCCGACGCATCATCACCCCTGTACAGCACCCCCTTCGAGGTCAGCGACTCGATAATTCTTAAGGCTCGCCTGTTTAACGGCGACACGCCAGCAGGCCCGGTAAAGCTGCTCCGCACCGACTATCACAAGGGCATAGGCAAGAAAATAACATACGCCGGCCGCGGATATTACCGCCACAGCGAGGCATACAAGGGCGGAGGCGACACAGGTCTGCTCGACGGCAAACGCGGCGGCCATAGCTATCAGGACGGCTTATGGCAGGGATTCTGCCCCAACCGCCTGGACGCGACCATAGACATGGGCGAAAACACCGCTGTCACCCGTATCATGGCCAACTTCATGCAGATGAAGACTCCACAGATATACCTGCCTGAAAATGTGGAGATATACATCTCCACCGACGGCAGCAACTTCAGGCTGCTCCATACCGACTACGCCAAGCCCGAGGATGTGGCCAAGGACGCCGTTTTTGCCGATTTCGGCTGGACAGGGGCTCCGGTAGAAGCCCGATATATCCGATTTGTGGCAAATCAGGCATTGCGCCCCAACGCCGCATTCCTGTTTACCGACGAGATTGTGATACAATAATACATTGGCCCCTCGTCAGACCGGTCGTTTTCTGCGCAGTGACGGAAACATCCGGCGCATGCGCAGAAGCACCTGGTCGATGGGGTCGGCCACAACCACCATCGATGTGGCGAGGACTATAAGTAAGCCGCCGGCAATCTCACGCACCGACAGCGCCTGGTCAAGCACCGCCACACTAAGTACGACGGCAGTAACCGGCTCGAGCGCGCCGAATATAGCCGTAGGCGTTGGGCCGATGCAGTGTATTGCCACGGTGGTGCAGCCCAGCGATACTACAGTGGGCAGCAATGCCAGTGCCAACACATTCAGCCAGCCCACAGGCTGCGCCGGCAGCGCAAGCGGCTCTCCGGCGGCAATCATAAACACGAACACCGAGCTACCTATAAGCAACTGCCAGAACAGAAGTTTGAGCGTAGGAATATCGCGCACTGCACGCGACACATTGGTCATAACCAGATACAAGGCATAGGTAAGCGACGATAGAAATACCATCAGGCACCCCATGGCGCTGAGGGTGAAACCGCCCTCGGTGCGCAGCAGCAACAGCAGGCCGCCGGCCATCACCACCAGGCATATACCGGTGGTAATCCTGAAGCGTTCGTGGAAGAAAAAGGCCATAAGCACCGCCACCAGCACCGGATATATGAACAGCAGGGTCGAGGCCACGCCGGAGTTCATATACTTGTACGACTCGAACAAGCCCAGCGACGACAGTCCCATGAGTATGCCCAGCACAGCCACAGGCATCAGCTGTCGGCGCTCAAGCCGCAGCGAGCGTTTGCGCCACAGCAGCATAATAAGCAGTATGGGCAAACTAAACAAATACCTGAACAACAACACGGAAGTGGGGTTCATGCCCATTTCATACAGAGGTACGGCAAAGGCCGGGTTTGTACCGTATGTGGCGGCGGCCACAGCCGCCAGCAGATATCCTTTCAGTTTCATGCCACAAAGTTAGCAAAAAAAACGATACGTACATCTGTAGAAAAAATGTCGACAACTTGTGGAACATTTTAAGATAATTTGTGGAACAATTGTTTCGCCATACCAAAAGAAATAGCTAATTTTGCAATTGTAAAATCATTAACACACTCGCAATGGGTAAAATTATTGCAATAGCCAATCAGAAAGGCGGCGTTGGCAAGACCACCACCACCATCAATCTTGCCGCCTCGCTGGCCAACGAGGGCAAACGCGTGCTGATTATCGACGCCGACCCTCAGGCCAACGCTACCTCGGGCTACGGCATCGACCCCAAGTCGATGTCCTCCTCCATATACGAATGTCTGGTCGACGGATACCCCATGGCCGGCTCCGAAGTACCCACGTGCATGGAGGGCCTTTATCTTATAGGTTCACGAATAGACCTTGCCGGCGCCGAGCTGGAACTAATCAACAAAGCCAACCGCGAACGCGTGCTGGCCGACCTGCTGGCGCCCGTACGCGACAGCTACGACTATATTCTCATTGACTGCTCGCCCTCGCTGGGCCTTATTACCGTAAACGCCCTCACGGCAGCCGACTCGGTGATAATACCCGTACAGGCTGAATACTTTGCTCTTGAAGGCATAAGCAAGCTGATGAATACCATACGCATAATAAAATCGCGTCTTAATCCGCAACTGGCCATCGAAGGCTTTCTGCTGACCATGTACGACGCACGCTTGCGTCTGGCCAACCAGATTTACGAAGAGCTGAAAGGCTACTTCGGCGACATGGTGTTCGACACCGTGATACCACGCAACATACGCCTGAGCGAAGCTCCCAGCCACGGCCTGCCCGCTCTGCTCTACGACTCCGAAAGCCGCGGAGCCACCTCGCACCAGCTGCTGGCCAAAGAACTAATAGCTAACAACAAATAACACTATAATGGCAATAAACCGCAAGCCCCTGGGCCGAGGACTCGGCACCCTGATGTCGATGGATGATGTTCCGGCCACCGGCTCATCGAGCATAAACGATGTGGCCCTCGACCGCATCACCCCCAACCCCGAGCAACCACGTACGACCTTCGACGAGGAAGCCCTCGACGAACTCGCGGCCAGCATACGCGAACTGGGCATTATCCAGCCACTGTCGCTGCGCAAGACCGGTCCCGACAGCTATCAGATTATTGCCGGCGAACGACGATACCGCGCCGCCCTGCGCGCCGGACTCAGTTCAGTACCGGCCTACATACGCTCGGCCAACGAAGCCGAACTGACCGAGATGGCGCTCATCGAAAACATTCAGCGCGAGGACCTCAACGCCATTGAAATAGCGCTTACGTTCAAGAAACTGATTGACCAGTACAACCTCACCCAGGAGCGCCTGAGCGAACGCATCGGCAAAAAGCGCGCCACCGTGGCAAACTTTCTGCGACTGCTCAAACTGCCCGCCGAAGTGCAGCTGGGCCTGCGCGACAAACGCGTGGACATGGGCCACGCCCGCGCCCTGCTGACACTCTCCGACCCCTCGATGCAGCTGAAACTGTACAACGAGATTCTTCGTCAGGGACTGTCGGTACGACGTGTCGAGGAACTGGCCAAAGCATGGGAAAACGGCAACGAAGCCAAAGAACCCGCCGACAAAGGCCCCGGCAGCCGATACAGCTCGGGCGACTTCGACATTCTGAAAAAGCATCTGTCGAGCGCATTCCAGACCGACGTGAAATTCAGCTGCGACAAAGCCGGACGCGGCAAAATCACCTTCCCTTTCCAGAACGACGACGAACTGGAACGCCTAATATCTCTATTCGATACATTAAAAAAGTGAAGCATAAACGCTTACATATAATATCGCTGATACTGTGCATGCTCTGCGCCGCACCGCCGCTGCGGGCCGACGAGCCACGAGAGGCAGAACTCGACGTGGCCGACCCCTTCGACATTGCCACCGCCGGAGCCGACAGTCTGATATTCGCACCCGCCGCCGACACCTTGCGGCAACCTGCAGAGGCAGCCGACAGCGTGCCCGCCCGGAAGCCAATGGACTACGACGCCTGGGAGGAGCGCGAGGTACAGTTCAACCCCGACCCCACCCGCGCCGTATGGATGTCGGCACTCTTTCCGGGTCTTGGCCAGTTGTACAACCGCAGCTACTGGAAACTGCCCATTGTGGCGGGCGCATACGTGGGCCTGGGATACGCCACCTCGTGGAACAACTCCATGCTCCGCGACTACACCCGTGCTTACCGCGATATCACCGACAACGACGACAGTACCCGCTCCTATATGGACTTTTTTCCGCCCACTACCAAAGAGGAAGACCTCGACCGCACATGGCTCACCAACATAATGCGCGCCCGCAAGGACTTCTACCGCCGTAACCGCGACCTCTGCATCATTTCGATGGTCGGAGTGTATCTGCTGGCAATGGTCGACGCCTACGTCGACGCATCGCTTTCGCATTTCGATATCACCCCCGACCTGGCCATGGACGTGGCCCCGCAACTGATGCTCAACGATCCCCGCATATCCAAACCTGCTCTCGGCCTGGTATGGGCCCTGACGTTTTAACCCTTCATCCACCGCACTGCTCTGTAATGAAAATCTTAACCCGACTTCTCTCTCTGGCCGCAGCTGTGGCTATCGCCTGGCCCGCCACGCAGGCAAAACCCACACCTTCGATTCTTGCAATCAAGGACACTATACACGACAACTCCGTAATCATACCCGAGAGTTTCGAAACCGACGTGAAAAAGATGCAGGAAAACTGGTATCTCAAAAACTACGCCCAGCTTGACCGCAACGCCGACTCACGCCCCAGCCCGGTAACCACCGACCAGGACTACATCGACCGTCTGGCACTGCTGCCTACCGTCATCGACATGCCCTACAACTCAGTGGTGAAAAACTTTATTGTAATGTACTCCGAGCGCAAGCGCCAGCTGGTAGAGAACATGCTGGGTATGAGCCTCTACTACATGCCCATATTCGAAGAGGCTCTGGAACGCTACGGCCTGCCACTGGAACTGCGCTACCTGCCGGTAATCGAAAGCGCCCTCAACCCCGCCGCCGTTTCGCGCGCCGGAGCTGCAGGCCTGTGGCAGTTCATGCCGGGCACCGCCACCCAAATGGGTCTGGAACTGAACTCGCTGGTGGATATGCGCCGCGACCCCATAGCGTCGTCCGACGCAGCTGCCCGCTATCTCAAACAGCTGTATGGTATTTTCGGCGACTGGTCGCTGGCAATAGCCTCGTACAACTGCGGTCCGGGCAACGTGGCTAAAGCCATACGTCGTGCCGGCGGCGGCAAAAAAGACTTCTGGGAAATTTATCCGTTCCTGCCGGCCGAAACCCGCGGATACGTACCCGCCTTCATCGCAGCCAACTATGTGATGAACAACTACGACAAGCACAACATATCGCCGGCCCTGGCCCGCAAGCCCATTCTCACCGACACCGTACACATCAGCCGGCGCATACACTTCCGCCAGATCAGCGACGTACTGGCAATTCCAATGGACGAGTTGCGCGCACTGAACCCGCAGTTCCGCACCGACCTTATTCCCGGCGACATTCGCCCATACGCCCTTGTACTGCCATCGCTACAGACATTCGCATATATAGCCAACGAAGATTCAATCGCCAACCACAATGCCACTTTATATGCCCGCCGCAATATAGTGGAGCCTGCCAACGGCTCGGTACAGGGCAGCGACAACAAAGGCCGCTATGTCGACGAACTTGTGGTCAAATATCATAAGGTGGCCAAAGGCGAAACTCTGGCCAAAATAGCCCGCAAATACGGCGTCACAGTAGCCTCCATACGTAAGGCCAACGGTATGAGCCGCAAGAAGAAAGTACAACGGGGCCAGCGACTGAAAATCAACACATACCAGCGCCGCTACATAAAGGAAGAGCCGGCAGTAGCCACCGCCGAAGTCGAAGCCGCGGCTGTGGCCGACTCCACTGCCGTGGAACGCTCGCTCGAACTGGGCCTGGAAAACTGCGCCGACACGCTGCAGCAGGTGAATCCGACATCGCAGGCACCGCAAATAGCAACCGAACAGCCCAAAGCCAAGCCTCAGCCTAAAGCCAAAACAAAAAGCCCGAAGACTACACGCCACAAGGTGCGCAAAGGCGAAAGCCTCGACAAAATCGCCAAACGCTATGGCATAACCCTGGCG
>CAJUHX010000087.1 GCA_910586455.1 uncultured Muribaculaceae bacterium
TACCCAGACATAGCACCGCCGACCATCTCGGTAAGCACCACCTATAACGGCGCAAACGCCCAGGCTGTGCTCAACTCCGTGATTGCCCCTCTCGAAGAGTCGATTAACGGTGCCGAAGGCATGACCTACATGGAGTCGACCGCCACCAATACCGGCTCGGCTACCATCAATGTATATTTCGAACAGGGATTCGACCCTGACATGGCCGCCGTGGACGTACAGAACCGTGTGGCCAAGGCCGCCAACCTGCTCCCCTCCGAAGTAAATCAGGTGGGCGTGATAACCCAGAAGCGTCAGACCTCTATGCTCTGCGGTATCGCCCTCTCTGACGTCAGCGGCAACTACGGCGAGGAATTCCTCGAGAACTACATGAAAATCAATATCATCCCCCAGCTGCAGCGTGTATCCGGTGTGGGCGATGTAATGAGCTTCGGCGCCGACTACTCGATGCGTATATGGCTCAAGCCCGATGTAATGGCGCAGTACAGCCTCATGCCCACCGATGTATCGGCAGCACTGGCCTCGCAGAACCTCGAGGCCGCTCCGGGAGCGTTCGGCGAGCAGGGCGACCAGTCGTTCCAGTACATCATGCGCTACAAAGGCCGTCTGGTTACCCCTGAGGAATTCGGCGACATTGTAATCCGCGCCCTCCCCACCGGCGAGATACTCTATCTGAAAGACGTGGCCGACATAGAACTTGGCCGTGTAACATACGGCTTCCACAACAAGTCGAACGGCAACCTGTCGACAATGGCCATCGTGTTCCAGACAGCCGGTTCGAACGCCACCCAGATTATCAACGACTGCCTCGCACTGGTCGACAAGATGAAAGCCGAGCTTCCCTCCGGCCTTGAAATAACCGTGCCGATGAACAACAACGAATTCCTCTACGCCTCAATCGCGAATGTGATACACACTCTTATCGAGGCCTTTATTCTGGTGTTCCTTGTGGTTTATCTGTTCCTGCACGACTTCCGCTCCACTCTCATCCCTGCCATCGCCATTCCTGTGGCACTTGTGGGTACATTCTTCGTACTTAAACTCATAGGCTTCTCGCTCAACCTCATCACCCTGTCGGCACTTGTGCTCGCAATCGCCATTGTAGTCGACGACGCCATTGTGGTGGTCGAGGCCGTCCATGCCAAACTCGACGCCGGCTACAAATCGGCACGCCGCGCCTCAATCGACGCCATGAACGAAATCGCCTCAGCCCTTATATCCATCACTCTGGTAATGATGCTGGTGTTCATTCCGGTGTCGTTCATGCCGGGTACCTCGGGCGTATTCTACCAGCAGTTCGGCCTTACCATGGCAATCGCCATCGGCTTCTCGGCTGTGAACGCCCTTACCCTCTCGCCTGCTCTCTGTGCCGTATTCCTCAAGCCGCACAACAAATCGCTTGGCGAAAGTATGAAAGAAGCATACTCGGCAAGCGGCGAAGTAATGGCCAAGCGCGCCAAGAGCTTCCTCGGCATCCACCCGGTAGTAACCTTCCTGCTCATCTGCGCCGCAGTAGTGTTTATGGTACTCGGCTGGTACAATTTCGCAGTGGTATGGAAAGGCATCGTAGCATGCGTAGTGGCCGTACTGGCCCTGATAGGCATGTTCAGCAAGCGCTTCCAGCAGGCCTTCGAGATTGGCTACGGCCGAGTGCTGAAAGTATACAACAAGTTCACCCGCCTGTTCGCAGCCCACAAAGTCATATCCTTTGCCACAGTAGGCGCATCGATTGCAGCCCTGGTATGGCTTATGAGCTCCACCCCCTCTGAAATGGTGCCCAACGAAGACACCGGTACAGTCTTCGTGATGGTAAACATGCCCCCGGGCACATCGCAGGAAAGAACCGGCGAAGTACTCGACCAGCTCGACAAAATCATGGAGAACATCCCCGGCATCAGCGTACGCCAGATGATAGACGGCTACAGCTTCATCGCCGGCCAGGGTGCGACCTACGGTACATTCATTGTAAAACTCGACAGCTGGGAAGAACGCGGCGACAACGATGTAAACAAAATCATAGGCCAGCTTTATGCAGCCACCAGCACTATAAAAGACGGCAACGTGCTGATATTCGCCCCGCCAATGATTTCAGGATACTCAATCACCAACGGTTTCGAACTTAAAATGCAGGACAAGACCGGCGGCGACATCAACCAGTTCTACGCAGTAACACAGGCATTTCTGGCCCAGCTCATGGCCCAGCCCGAAATACAGGTGGCGTACACCACATTCAACCCCACCTTCCCCCAGTATCTGGTAGAAGTCGACGCAGCCAAGTGCATTCAGGCCGGCATCAACCCCCAGACCATACTTACAACCCTGCAGGGCTACTACGGCTCGATGTACGTGTCGAACTTCAACCGCTTCGGCAAAATCTACCGCGTGATGATGCAGGCCAACCCCGAATCGCGTATCAACCCCGAAACCCTCTCGGCCATAAAAATACGCAACGGCAACGAAATGGCTCCCATCTCGAACTTCATGACACTCACCCGCACCTACGGCCCTGACCTCCTGAACCGCTTCAACCTGTTCACCTCAATGTCCGTGACCGGCCAGCCCGCAGCAGGCTTCTCGTCGGGCGACGCCCTTGCCGCCATCGAACGCGTGGCCAAAGAATCGCTGCCCCAGGGATACACCTACGAATACGCCGGTATGACCCGCGAAGAAGCAGGCACAAGCGGCAACGCCACCGCCATGATCTTCGGCCTGTGTCTGCTGTTCGTATACCTGCTGCTGTCGGCACAGTACGAAAGCTACGTGCTGCCGTGGGCCGTAATCCTCTCGGTACCCTTCGGCCTTATGGGAGCGTTTATATTCGCCGACATCTTCGGCGTCACCAACAACATCTATCTGCAGATTGCACTGATTATGCTTATAGGTCTGCTGGCCAAGAACGCCATCCTCATAGTAGAATTCGCCCTCGAACGCCGCATGACCGGCATGAGCATCACCAACGCAGCCATAGCCGGCGCATCAGCCCGTCTGCGACCCATCCTCATGACCTCGCTCGCCCTTATCATAGGCCTTCTGCCCATGATGTTCGCCAGCGGCGTAGGCGCAAACGGCAACCGCGCCCTCGGCACCGGCTCAGTAGGCGGCATGCTCATAGGCATGATACTTCAGGTACTGATTGTACCCGCTATGTTCATAGCCTTCCAGCACCTGCAGGAAAAAATCACACCCATAAAGTGGCAGAACGAAGAAAAGGGCGGCTCGATTGAACGCGAAATCGAGCAGTACTCCAAAAAACAGTACACCGACAACAACGAATGACCGCAACAATGAACTACATAATTAAAAAATCGGCTGTAGCCGCCGTAGCGATACTCATGCTCGGAAGCTGCAACATATACAAAAAATACGAAACTCCCGACCGGACAGCCATCACAAAGGCATACAAGGAGGCTCGCGAACTGCCCGCCGATTCAGCGGCGTTCGGCAACCTCCGCTGGGAATCGGTATTCACCGACCCCATGCTGGCCGACCTCATCAACCGCGCCCTCGAAAACAACACATCGCTCGAAAACGCGCGTCTGAACGTAAGCATTGCCCGGGCACAGCTCAAGGGTGCCAATCTCGCTTACCTGCCGTCTGTGGCACTCGCCCCCAACGGGGCGGGCGCCTCATACGCCGGCAGCGACTTCAGCTGGACATACCAGATACCCGCACAGGTAAGCTGGGAAATCGACATATTCGGCAAACTCCTCAACAGCAAGCGCGGCGCAAAAGCACAGCTGCTGCAGAGCGAAGACTACGCACAAGCCGTACGCTCGCAGATAATCTCCGCCGTAGCAAACACATACTACGGCATAGCAGCCCTGAAATCGCAACTCGAACTCTCGCGCCAGACTGCAAAAGTCTGGGCCGAAAACGTGCAGGCAATGAAAGACTACAAGCTTGCCGGCCGTGTGACCGAGGCAGCCGTGGTACAGTCGGCCGCGAACTACTACAACATTCTCGGTTCGATAACCGACCTTGAGGTATCGCTCGACAAACTGAACAACACCATGTCGATGCTGCTTAACGAAATGCCCCAGGAATGGAACATCCAGGCCAGCTCACTTGACCGCTTCGCCGCTCCCGACATAATCCGTACCGGTGTGCCCATGGCAGAACTGGCCTCACGACCCGACGTAGCAGCTGCCGAACAATCACTCGCCGTAGCATACTACGCCACAAACTCGGCACGCGCCGCCTTCTACCCCGGACTCACCATCACCGCCAACGGCGGCTTCACCAACCTGCTGGGTTCGATGATAAAGAACCCCGGCGACTGGTTCGTGCAGTTGGCTGGCTCATTGGTATCACCCCTGTTCTCACGTGGCCAGAATATAGCTCGCCTCGAAGCAGCCAAAGCTCAGCAGCAACAAGCACTCAACAACTTCGAATACGCCATAATGAGCGCAGCAGCCGAAGTAAGCGACGCCTTGACAGTATTCGCCAAAAGCACCGAAAAAGCCACATACCTTGTGGACCAGGTAAGCAATCTCGAGCAGTCGGTCGACATCACAAACGACCTTCTGAAGTACTACAACGGCACATACCTCGAAGTACTCACAGCTCAGTCGAGCCTGCTTTCGGCACAAATGTCGCAGATCAGTTGCCAGCTCACCCGTACCCAGGCAGTAATCAACCTCTACCAGGCACTCGGAGGCGGACGCTAACACAAACCCTAATACCACACAAATATGATTAGTCCATTAGCATACGTCGACCCCTCGGCAAAACTCGCCGACGACGTAAAAGTCCACCCCTTCGCATACATAGACGCCGACGTCGAAATCGGACCCGGATGCGAAATCATGCCAAATGCCAGCATAATGCGCGGCACACGCATGGGAGCCAACAACAAAATATATCAGGGAGCCGTAATCGGCGCCGACCCGCAGGACTTCCGCTGGAAAGGCCAGCAGACCTACTGCTACATCGGCGACAACAACCGCATCCGCGAACAATGTATCATCAACCGCGGCATTGATTCAGACGGCGGCACACGCATAGGCAGCGGCTGCTTCATCATGGCCGAAAGCCATATCGGCCATGACTCGGCGATAGCCGACAACTGCGTGCTCGGCAATGGTGTAAAAGTAGCCGGAAACGTCAAAATAGGCAACTGCACCATCTTGTCCAGCAACGTAATCATCAACGAAAACTCAGCCGTGGGCGAATGCACACTCATAAAAGGCGGTTGCCGAATCAGCAACAACGTACCCCCCTTCACCATCATGGCACACAACCCCGCCCGCTACTACGGCGTAAACAACGTGATAATGCAGAAATGCGGCTACACCGACACCAACGTCGACGACGTAGCAAAAGCCTACCGCCACATATACCAGTGCAACATCTCGGTATTCAACGCTCTGAGCCGCATCGAATCCGACATCGACCCCTCGAAAGTACGCAACATAATCACCGACTTCATCCGCCAGCACAACCTACGCATAGCCGGCGACACCTTCAACGACGAAGAATAATCAAAGCACATAAGCTACAGGCGCCGGGCATCCAAGTCCGGCGCCTGTCATATCCCCCACCCTCAACCATAAAACCACACAACACTAAAACAGACCGGCAACACACAGCAATCCAGCAACATAACCCTGCCATCAACAACTCCAAATCACTCCGGGGCGGCAAAGCCGATAAAAAAACACAAAAAAACACCCGAAAAAATTTGCATAAACCGGAATAAATGCCTAACTTTGCAATCGCTTTTGGGCACGAGCCCATCCGGTCCTATAGCTCAGTTGGTTAGAGCACCTGACTCATAATCAGGGAGTCCTTG
>CAJUHX010000088.1 GCA_910586455.1 uncultured Muribaculaceae bacterium
CCCAATATTCCTTATGGGTATATTTGTTGCAACTTGCATCGATAGGATAGTCCCAGCGGCCGAAGCGGAAAAGCGATCCTTCATCAACCGGCTGGTCAACCTCTGTATTTTTCTTGAGCATGTTAAATGTATGCCATGCCGGGCTTCCTGAATACAGGCGTACAGGCGCATGACCCTGACGCACAAAAATCAGATGCACGCAGCTGTAGTTGTGATATTCAACACGAACTATTGCAAAGCGCGATTTGGTATCTTTCTCTCCCTCACTTATTGTTCCCTGGAATTGAATATCGAAATCAATAGCCGTTCTTGTAGTACCCTCAACCTGATCCTGACCGTCGAGTTTTATAAAATCCCTGTCACCGGCCACTACGTATGCCCGCCATGGGCCCTGGGATTCCACATCCGTGAATTTTATTGCATTTTCACTATCGAGCTGCTTCATAACCACATGAAAGGATGTACTGTTATTATAATTACGGTATACCCCCTTGGGATTGACAATTCGGCGGACCTGATATACTTCAGTGCTGGCGACAGGCAGTTTGGTGTCGTCGGTCAATGTTATAGATATTGACAGCACAGCTTTGCGGGGATAACCTACGTAAGGATTGTTACCGGTATATGCCGAGGTGGACACAAGCTGCTTGGCTCGTGTGTACAATGGTATCTGCATTTCTATCACATTACCGCTTCCCCGGATTGTATATTTACCGAAGTCGTCAGTGCCGTGTTCTCCCGGTTCCGGGCTATATTTTCTGTGGCCGCGGCTTATTTTAAATCCTTCTTCATCCGTGAGTTCCTGTTCATAGTAAACCTTATTATCGCCTGCCACAACAGTCTGGCTTGTACGAATCAGCGACAAGAATCCATTATACGGATATTTTGCTCCGTACTGCCCCTCTTTATCTGCTGTGTCATTATAATCCAGGCGGGTTACGGGGTCCTGCTCATCCCACGGAGTGGAAAATTCCGGAGCCCAGTTATTCGAAGAAATATCTATATTGATCGACTTGATTTTCTTGCCGCCGGTGTTGATACGCATCGGCATAATCATGCTGTGGTTGTACAGATATGAGATGTACAGAGGGTTGGGCAGATGAATGCCCGGAGTTTCGTCGTACTCTATATGCCAGTCGGCATCGTTACCGTTGCCTTTGAAGCTAAGAGTGAGCTTGTAGTGGTGGTTGCGCTCGCAGTCGTAGTTGTTTTTCACGTCCTTGCCGAGCATGAAACGGAACTTTATGGGTCCGGAGGACACATAGTCGTTGTTGCGCGACTCGTAATATCCGGTAACCTCCACGTATGTGCCATTGGGCTTGCTGTCCTTGGCGGCGTCGTGGAGCCACTTTATCGAACCGTTCTGGTCGAGTACGGGATTGCCGTCGGCATCGGTTTCAAAATCGCCTGCATCGGGATGGTCAACGTTGCCGTCGAAATCCGAGTCCTGATACTTCATTACTCCGGTTCCCTGCATGTTTTCGAAGAAAGGCAGGCAGAATGCGGTTTCGTCGTGGAAATCCACGTCCTTGCCGTTGCGCTTGTACGATGTGAGTTTGCTGTCGCGCACCACCGACGGCCAGTTCTCGTAGTTGTCGTTATCGGCTGTGCCGGCTCCATATACTATACGGTAGTCCGACTGAGTAATTCCGAAACCGCCGTTGACTGTGCTGCCGGCCTCGGGAGTGCCTGCAGCGCTGTAAAGGCCCAGATAGCAGCCGTCGGCCACGTCGTACACCCTGGCATCCTTTATGTACACGGTAACATTCTCGCGCAGGTTGCTGCCGTCGAAGTCTATAGTCAGTTTCGAGGCGGCACGCCGTATCCACGAATGTAGCGAGGTGGTTTCGGGGCGCACCTGCACCACACTCTCGCCCTCGAGGTTCATGCCGCGTGTATCGGCGCGCTCGTTGGTGAAATATCCGAACATGGGGCATTTCAGGGCCACGGTGCTGTTCCACTGCAATTTAATGGAGCGCAGTTTGTCGATGGTTTCTATGCCTGCTGACTGAGGCGAAAGGCCCTCGACATTTGCCACGGCGAAAATCTTGTAGTTGCCGAACGGCAGGGTCATGTCGGACTTCACGCAGTATGTCTGCTGCTGCACTCCGGCTCCGTTGGTGGCGTTGTCGGGCAGGCGGTCTTCAAGTTCGGGCTTGTACTTGCTGAGATCTACCGTCACGGAGAGGTCCCGCATCAGTTCATTGTCGGTGTTGTACACCAGAAGCACCAGCGAGTGTATCGGGTCCATGGAGTTTCCGCCGGGAGCGGTGGTATAGTCGTTGCCGGCACCGTCCTCGCCTTCGAACACCATACCGTCGCTGCGGCTGCCGGCACTAAGACTTGCCACCTCCATAGGTGTGAAACGCATCTCTACCGATACCCGGCCCGAGCCCTCGGGGATGTCGCCTCCGGGCACATCAAGCAGGTCGAGTTCGCACGATGCAAGCCCGAACAGCATTGCTGCTACAAATAATATGTTATGAATATATCTGAACATAGTAAATCAGTTTTTGGGAGGAAATGCCTCGCACTCCACAAGATTTATCTTTTGGTCTTCGCCCATATCATTGCGGTAATACCTGTCGTTGACCCAGTCGTAGAAGAACCGGACAATACCTTTGCAATCCATCTTTATTATAAGCAGATTGGCAATTCCCAGGTTATCTCCGTCGTACAATTGATAACCGTGATTGATTACAGGTGAATGCAGCAGCAGGTTCTCGTCTTTGCAAACATTGTCGTCGACGTCCCACAGATACATCACCTTGCCGTACCCGTCAGTGCGAAGTATCAGATATGTATGCACCTCTTTTTTTACCGGGTCCATGTCGGTAAATTCCACAAAGAATCCTCGCAACTGCATGGGCGATGTCAGCTCGATGCGGCACTCTCTGTCGGTGTAGTACTTCTGATTCACACGGTCGAACACATACATCAGCTCGTTGTTTTTGGGCCAGTAGAAATAAAAGAGCGATTTGTCGTCGTTCAGCTCTACCCGTGTGGCAATCGGCTCCTTGTTCTTGTTGTAGTACTGATAGTCCTTGTCAGCGTAGTAATAGCGTTCGTCGTACTTGTCGATGATAATCCATCCGGTTTCTTCGTCGCGGGTCAGCCCGTATTCGGGCTGCAGCACAACCTCGCCGTAAGGAATCACGTCGACTTCTACCTTCAGGCCGGTTTCGCCTTCGAGGCGGTTGAGGGTATAGTCGTAGATGTTGTTGCGCAGAATGTCGAAGTGGTCGCCGGCCTTGGCTCCTACGGCATAGGCCGGAGGTGTGCTGTAATATTTAAAGTCGACATACAGCGAGCCGGGAGTGTTTTCGAACCTTACCTCGATGCGGCTTCTGGCGCCCTCGACGAGGGGCTGCTGCGGATTGCCGTTATCGATATTTACAAATTCAGGCACATAGAGTATCCAGTCGCCATTGTTCTCGTCGCGGTAGAAGTCGACAGACTGCTGCCGGGCCGTACCGTCGGGAACCGACGCGCTTTTATAGTAATCGAGGTGATAGGCGTCGCCCACATAGTCGTCCTGCTGCTTTACGCCGCGCGGCGCCTGATACAGAGCGGTGTTGGCATTCACAAGTTTTACCGAGGTAATGCCGAAACTTTCTTTACCGGCACGCACGCGTATCTTAGCGAATGCGCGCAGCATGTGCAGGGTGCCCAGTTCAGTACACCAGCCATCGGAATAGCTCAGACCGGTGAGCAGGTTGCTCACCCCGTACATAGGTATCAGACGGCTGCCTGCCACATCGGGGCCAAGGGCTATGTGATCGTCGCCACTGTTGTCGGCGCTGTTGGCGCTGAAGCGGAAGAAGCGCTGCGAGGCGTCGGCCACATCGGTGATTCGGCTCCGGCCTTTGGTCAGTTCGGGATAGTTGCCGCGCCAGTTGGCCAGCACCATAAGCTTGAGCCGATCGGCATCGTCGATAATCTCCGGAGGCAGAGTGCCGTCGACACGGTATGTCTTGTTTGTGCCGTCGGACGACACCAGCTTTATCGTAGTATTGTTGAGCGAGCCAAGATAAAGATCGTTGCTGTCGAACAGCAACACCTTGAAATCTCCGCGATCCATGTCGATAAGGTTCTCCATGGCCGAGCCGGGTTCATATTCGCCGGACGACGGAGCGCGGCTTGCGCTACGGTTGCCGGTAGTGATATAAAAACCGGCATTGTATCCGCTGTCCGACTGCCCGCCGCCGGGTACATCGCCCTTGTCGCAGGCTGCAAACAGCACCACGAACATGAGCGAAGCCAACAGCACTGCAGGCCGCATGGTTATGGATATTATTTTGTATGCCCGTTGCATAATTACATACCTATATTCTGAAGAATTACACGCCAGCTGTTGATATAGATGTACGAATCCATCCAACGGCCCTGGTCGTCAAGAAAGAACACCATCGAGTAGTCGTCCTGATAGTCGAGATACTCCTGGTCGGTGAGGGGGGTACCGTCGGGGCGCTTGTAGTGGCTGCGCACCAGCAGTGCGTAGTCGATAAGGGGCACCGACACTATCTGCTCGCCCTCCTTGTTATAGATATTCACTTTAAGGTCGCCGTCCTCGGTCAGACGCGAAGTACTCAGGTGGGCCACAGCGGCGGACACCTGGGTTACGTATCGCGAGTCGCGTGCTTCGGTTTCCGGCACTGTATAGTCGGGGACGTCCACACCGGCCATACCGGAATAGCTCGAGTGAGCAAAATATGTGAGCGGTTCGTCGGGCAGCAGGGTGTTGTCGTAGTCCATCCTGCCGTTATCGCCGCTGATGGTAAATGTAAAGTCCTCATGATTGAGCGAGTTGCCCGAGAGGTGCTGAAGCACTATATGCAGGTCGTTGGTGTCCTTGATCAGACGCACTGTCTTGACGTGGACGCCCTGCTCTTTCTCGAACTCAACATCGGTCGACATGCCGTGGAACAGACGCTTGAGTTCGTTGCGCACATGCGAGCCGCCGGTGAGCATGCCGCTTGCAGGCTGACGGTCGTCGAGGCGGCACTGCAGATTCTTGCCTGTGGTGGCATCGCTGACCTTGAACGAAGTCTGATGTCCCTCGCCGCACCAGGCCAGCAATGTGTAGTTGCCCGGCTCCACGTCGACGTCCATCATATAGCCTTCCTGCGCAAGCGCCTCGCCCGACTCGGTTTTCTGCCACACCACACGGTCGGTGGCGGGGTCGATCAGATATAGGGTCACAGCTGAAACCTCGGCGGGGAAGGCGTCGGTAAACTTAAGGTTGGTGTCGTAGACGAACTTTACCTTGTAGTACGGATCGCAATCTCCCTGCTCGTCATAAATCATGCCGTTGCACGATGAAAGCCCGGCAATAATTGCCATTGCCGCACAGATTTTAGCGATTATTCCACATTTGATCAGTTCCATTGTTATAGTGACGTTTGCTTGATTTACGTTGAGATTATATATTGTGGCCGGACCGGGCCGGCTCTTTGTTGTCGAAACAGGAGGAAAACCCAGTCTGAGGGGCTTTCGGTGTAGGGTTGTCGAGGAGAAGGTGTATGAAATGCGAGAGAGAGTGAAAGGAAAGTGAAGAGCCGGGCCCCGGACCCGGGGTCCGGCTCTATCGTTGTTATCGATTAAGAGGATTAAAG
>CAJUHX010000089.1 GCA_910586455.1 uncultured Muribaculaceae bacterium
CATATTTGATTTTTTATGCAATATCAACGTTTTCAACACGTTAGCCATGCAGCACTTATCAACGCCGCCCAAAAACAGCTAAAGCGCTGACTTCAAGCAAATTCATCGATTTATATCGTCAATACACGCCATTGATGCATTGCGTGAAACATGCTTTATTGCTCAATTTTCAGCCGTGAAACTATTCGGCGGCAGAAATTGCTTATTTAGAATTTTTTCAAATAAGTATTTTAATGGCACACTCTGCTGAAATTAACATTATTCAACAATGGTGTGCAAAATTGCCGCCCATAAATCTTCGTAACTTTGCAGCGTAACAAATCACGACATCGACTCAATATTATGAAACACACCCGCTGTCAGGCCGTAGAGCCGACGGGTTGCCGGGGATTCTCTGCCATAGCGTGGCTTATACTTTTCACAAACTTCAAGAGGCTGTGTGTGAGCCGGGCGTCAGCGCTCGGCCCTGCCCAGTATTTCAAGCTCGGTAACGTATATTTCCGTTACCTTGCGGCTGATGCCCTGACGGTCCTCCCAGTTGCGTGTGCGCAGGGTACCGCTTATAAACAGGCGTGTGCCGGTGCGGATATACTTCTCTACAAATTCGCCAAGCTCATCGGTGGCCACTATATTGTGCCACTCGGTGCGCGCGGCAACCTCGCTGCCGTCGGGCAGACGGCGAGCAGGCTCGTTGGTGGCCAGCTTAAAAAAAGCCACGGCCCGTTTCTCGTAGTAGCGCAACTTGGGGTCTGTGCCCACGTTGCCCATCAATATCACCTTATTCATATGGCAAAGTTACAAAAATGCCGAAACAATTCAGGCATTTTTTGTAATTTTGTAAAATGAAACCGCTTGAAAACACTGTCGGCTTTCTACGCCGCATATTCACCAATCCGCCTTTTCTAATCTATCTGGCTGCCTTTGCAGCGCTGTTAGGCCAGCTGGAGATTTTCCGCACCCTTGTGCGGCAAGTCAACGCGTGGATGAACGTGGACACGCTTACCGTCGCGGGCGATGTGGCAGTATTACTGCTGCCGCTGGTGTTTCTGCGTCCGCGCTGGCGCCGGACGGTATGGTTTCTTATTGCAGGCATGACAGTGTTCTGCTATGTCAATCTGTGGTATTGCCGCGCGTTCTACGACCTTATGCCCGCCGACTCGCTGGGCATGGGCGGCAATATGCAGTCGCGCGTGGTCGAGGCGTTCTTCGACCAGTTGCGCATGGCCGACTGGCTGTTGCTGCTGCCTGTGGCCGCCTTCGCCGCCATATGGCTGCCGCTGCGCCGCAAGGCTCTCGCTGTAAGATTCCCGATCTCCGCAAAAATCACACTTACCGCTGTGGCCCTGCTGCTGTACGGAGGCGCCTACATGGCCCGTGCCTACCGGCTCTACGACGTAAACCGCAAGCTGGGCAACTACCCTCACATGCTCTGCAACTACTTCAGCTACTCCAAGGTAAAGGCCTATAAATTCTCCCAGCATCTCACCCGCATGGGCTATATAGGCTATATGGGCTGGCAACTCGACCATGCCCTGCTCGACCATAAGCTCGACAAAAACGAACGCAGCCGCATCGACGCTTTCTGGGAGTGCCGACGCTGCCGGCCAAGCGCTGCCGCCGACTTCAGAGCCAACCGCAGCCGCAACCTTATATTTATTATTGTAGAGTCGCTGGCATCCGATGCCGTAGGCGCCACCGTCAACGGTGTAGAGGTAGCCCCTACCCTGAGCGCGCTGGCAGCCGACAGCTCGGCCATAGTGTTCCGCCGAATGCAGGCACAGGTAAACCACGGGCGGTCGAGCGACGGACAGTTCATATACAACACCGGACTTCTGCCGCTGCGCAACAACGTAGTGGCAAAGCGGTATCCATCGGCCAACTATCCGTCGATAGCCAAAGCTCTGGGCTATGCCAACTCGTCGGAGGTGGTAGGCGAAAAGCCCACCTTCTACAACCACAGCATAACCAATCTCAGCTACGGCTACACCGGTTTTGTTCCGGCCACCGACGCATGGCTCACCGACCGCCGGATACTGGATAATGCCACGGCCGAAATCCGGCGTCTGAAGCAGCCTTTCTACTGCGAGATTACCACACTCGACATGCACGACCCCTATAACCACCCCATAAAAGAGCCGACAGCCATAAGCGCAGCCGAAGGCTACGACCCGCGCGACCTCAACTACTACGAGCAGGTGCATGTATTCGACAGTCTGCTTGCCGGATTTCTCAGCCGCCTCAAGGCCGACGGCCTCTACGACAATTCCGTGATAGTGATTGCCTCCGACCACGAGCCACGCAAAAGCGCGCTCAGCGAGAACGGTCCTATATCGAACGACATATTCCTGCTGATTCTCAACAGCGGACTGCCCGGCGGCATGCACAGCGACCGCATTGTGGGCCAGGTCGACGTTATGCCCACCATACTCGACGTAATGGGAATAGACGGCTACCCCTACCCCGGTCTGGGACATAGCCTTGTGGCCGAACCCCGGCATCAGGGCGCAACAGACGCTTTCGGCAACGTATACGGCAACACTGACGACAGCGCGCGCAATGCCCTCGAAGAAGCCTGGCAAATGAGCGCACTGATGATTGAAGGCGCTTACTTCAAAAAATAACACTCGCATGAAGCCCAAACAGTTATCCTCCACAATAGACCTCAACAACCCCGAATTTAACGACTGCTGGAACCTGCTGCAGTACACGCGGCAATCGGTATTTCTCACCGGCAAAGCAGGCACGGGTAAGTCGACTTTTCTGAAGTATATCACCGCCAACACCAAAAAGAAATTTGTGATACTGGCACCCACCGGCATAGCCGCCGTGAATGTAGGCGGCCAGACCATGCACTCGTTTTTCCGTCTGCCATTCCGCCCCTTTGTAAGCGACGATGTGGAGTTCCAGCCCAAACGTCTGCGTGAGCGCATGAAGTACTCCGGCGAATTTATAAAACTGCTCAAGCAGATAGAACTTATAATAATCGACGAGATTTCGATGGTGCGTGCCGACACAATCGATTTCATCGACCGTATTTTGCGCGAGTTCTGCCATAACAGACGCGAACCGTTTGCCGGCAAGCAGCTGCTGCTTGTAGGCGACATATTCCAGCTCGAACCCGTGGTGACAGGCAATGTCAAGGATGTGCTGGCACGCGAGTACTCCACTCCGTTCTTCTTCTCGGCCAAGGCATTCCGCGAGGTCGACCTGATGCCCATAGAGCTACGTAAGGTTTACCGCCAGACCGACAGCGGATTCATACAGATGCTCGACCGAATACGCGATGGCAGACCACTGCGCAGCGACATCGACACTCTTAACCGCAAAGTAAACCCGCTGGTGCTCGACGGGCTCGCCAACGGCGACGAACGAGGGCTGGTTATGACCATAGCTACCCGTAAAGACACCGTCGATACCATCAACGAGTCGCGACTGGCTGAACTGAAGTCGAAAGAATTTATCTACGAAGGTCAAGTGACAGGCGAATTTCCCGAGAGCAGTTACCCTACCGAACTGAACCTGCGCCTGAAAACCGGTGCCCAGGTCGTGTTCATAAAAAACGATATCGACCGACGCTGGGTCAACGGCACACTGGGCAAAATAGTGGAAACACAGCCCGATAAAATACGTGTCGAGCTTGACAACGGCGACATGCATGTGATTGAACGCGAACGCTGGAGCAACATCCGCTATCGCTTCGACGAAAAAGACAAAAAGGTGGTGGAAGAAGAACTCGGCAGCTTTATGCAGTATCCGCTTAAACTGGCCTGGGCACTGACCATACACAAAAGCCAAGGCCTTACTTTCGACCGCGTTGTAGTTGACCTTGGCACGGGAGCCTTCTCCGGCGGACAGAGCTATGTGGCCCTAAGCCGCTGTACATCGCTCGACGGACTCACGCTGCGCACGACCATCAACGAGCGCGATGTGTGGGTAAACCCCAATGTGCTGCGTTTCAGCCAAAGTTTCAACAATAATATTGCCATACAGCGGTCGCTGCAGACTGCCCGCGCCGACGGACTTTACGATGAGGCTTTACAGGCCCTCAACCATAAGCAACTGCCCGACGCCCTCGAAAAGGCTTTCGAAGCCGTGAAACTTGATAACGAACGTCTTGCCAACCCGGCGCTAATGCGTCTGGCTCGCCGTAAATTAGGCTATATTACAGACTTCGAGCGCCGCATAGAGTGTCTGGAGGCCGAAATCGACCGTCAGCGACAAATTCTTTTCACTCTGGCCACAGAGCAGGTAGAACTTGCCGAACAATGCCGCGAAGCAGGCGAGATGGATGCAGCTATGGCCAATTACCGCCGGGCCACCGAACTGGCACCGGAATACCATTACGCATGGATGGGTCGCGGCCTCACTCTGGCATCCATGGGCGAATACGATGCCGCATTATCGGATTTGCGCCATGCAGCGGCCCTCGCTCCCGATGACTACCATGCGCCCTTGCACGCCGGACAGCTGGCCCTAAACGCCGGCGACCTATCCACAGCCATGGACCTGCTGCTATCGGCCCTCGAACGCAACGACAAAATCGCCGACACCCACGAATCGCTTGCCGAAATTTACGATGCTCTGGGCGAAAGCCGACAGGCTACCGCCCACCGCAACAAAGCCGCCCGACTTAGAGTGTGTTTGAATTTAAATAGATTTTAATGTTCGACATGATTAAGCAACA
>CAJUHX010000090.1 GCA_910586455.1 uncultured Muribaculaceae bacterium
GCCACGTGTGAACGAAATCGACCGCGATGTCGACGACAACCCCAAAGCTTACTATTTCGACCAGGCCCGCAACGGACTCTTTGCCCGACAGGCCATCATAACACGCGCATTAGGCATCGACCCCGAAAAGTAACACTATGACTACCGACAAAAAAGAACTCGCCGTAGCAGCACTCCGCAACGGCACCGTTATAGACCGTATCCCTTCGCCGGCTCTGTTCAAGGCCGTCGAACTTCTGGGCATCGCCGGCATGGACACCAATGTGACCATAGGCAACAACCTCGACAGCAAAAAAATCGGCAAAAAAGGAATTATCAAAGTAGCCGATGTCGAATTTCCCGAGGCCGTGCTCAACCGCATAGCACTGATTGCGCCGGAGGCCGTGGTGAACACGATACGCGACTTCAACGTTACCGCCAAACGCCCCGTGGAACTTCCCGACTGCATTGTGGGCATTGTCCGCTGCGGGAACCCAAAATGCATCAGCAACAACGAGCCGATGCTCACCAAGTTCCATGTAGTGAACCGCAATCCGGTGCTTATCCGCTGCCACTATTGCAACCATACTGTCGAAGGCGACAAAGCCCAGATTCTATGAAGCAGCAATGGAAGCCGGGAACAATGGTATATCCGGCTCCCGCAGCTCTGGTAAGCTGCGGCACATATCCGCATGGCAAGTCCAACCTTATAACTGTAGCGTGGACAGGTACCGTATGTACCAATCCTCCGATGCTGTATATTTCGGTACGTCCCGGCAGGCACTCCTACCCGATTATTAAGGAGAACATGGAGTTCACCCTCAACCTTACTACAGCCGACATGGTGCTCGCCACCGACTGGTGCGGAGTAAAGTCGGGCAGTGAATTCGACAAATGGCAACACACCGGGCTGCACCCTGAGCCGGGAGTGAATGTGGCATGTCCGTCGGTGGCCGAGTCACCGCTGTCAATCGAATGTAAGGTACGTGATATCATAAGCCTCGGCAGCCACGATATGTTTTTGGCCGATGTAGTCACCCTGCTGGCCGACGAGCGCTATATCGACCCCGCCACAAATGCTTTCGACCTGGCTGCGTCGGGTCTGACGGCCTGGTGCCATGGCCGGTACTATGCCCTCGGCGATATGCTGGGACACTTCGGTTTCTCAATAAAGAAAAAAACTAACCCCCAATAAATAACCAATTATGGAAAGAGACACTGCAATTTTCGAAATTATCGAACGCGAACACCAGCGTCAGAAAAAAGGAATCGAACTTATCGCATCTGAAAACTTTGTAAGCGACCAGGTGATGCAAGCCATGGGTTCTTGCCTCACCAACAAATATGCCGAAGGCTATCCCGGCCACCGCTATTACGGCGGATGCGGCGTTGTCGACCAGTCTGAACAACTGGCCATCGAACGTGTAAAAGAGCTTTTCGGCGCTGAATACGCCAACGTTCAGCCTCACTCAGGCGCACAGGCTAACATGGCCGTGTTTATGGCATGCATGAAACCGGGCGATAAATTCCTGGGCCTCAATCTGGCTCACGGCGGACACCTCTCGCACGGCAGCCCAGTAAACTTCTCCGGCCTGGTATTCAACGCACAGGAATACAACGTATCGGCCGAAACCGGCCTTGTAGACTACGACCAGATGGAAGAAGTGGCCCTGCGCGAGCGTCCCAAACTGATTCTCGGCGGTGCAAGCGCCTATAGCCGCGACTGGGACTATGCCCGCATGCGCAAGATTGCCGACGAAATCGGTGCCATTTTCATGGTTGACATGGCGCACCCCGCCGGTCTTATTGCTGCAGGACTCCTCGACAATCCTCTGAAATATGCCCATATCGTAACCTCCACAACCCACAAGACTCTGCGCGGCCCGCGCGGCGGCATCATCCTGCTGGGCAAGGACTTCGAAAACCCCTGGGGCAAGACCAATCCCAAAGGCCAGATACGCATGATGTCGCAGCTGCTCGACTCCGCCGTATTCCCCGGTGTACAGGGCGGCCCGCTCGAACATGTAATCGCCGCCAAGGCTGTGGCATTCGGCGAAGCTCTCCGTCCCGAATACAAGGAATACCAGAAGCAGGTCAAGGCCAACGCTCAGGCTATGGCAAAAGCCCTTTCCGACAAAGGCTATAACATTGTCAGCGGCGGCACCGACAACCACTGTATTCTCGTTGACCTTCGTTCGAAGTTCCCCGAACTCACCGGCAAAGTTGCCGAAAAAGTGCTCGTCGACGCCGACATCACCGCCAACAAGAATATGGTACCCTTCGACAGCCGTTCGCCCTTCCAGACCTCGGGCATACGTCTGGGTACTCCCGCCATTACCACCCGCGGTGTAAAAGAAGACCTCATGGGCGAGATTGTGGAAATGATTGATACCGTACTCAACAACGTAGAGAACACTCAGGTTATCGACTCTGTTCGCGCCAAAGTCAACTCAATCATGACCGAGTATCCCATGTTCGCATACTAATGCAGACTGAGAATCCACAGGAATATATTATAATTGTGGCCGCCGGCACGGGAAGCCGCTTCGGAGCTTCGGTACCGAAGCAGTACTGCTCCCTTGCCGGTGAGCCTGTATTGATACATACTCTGAAGCGAATCAGCCTGATTATGCCTGCGGCCACTCAACTGCTGGTTATCAGCCGCGAGATGGAAAGCTTGTGGCTCGACCTTTGCCGCAGCCACAACTTTAAGTCGCCGGAGTACACTTTCGGAGGCTCCACTCGCTTCCACTCGGTAAAAGCCGCCCTGGACATGCTTGCCTCGCGGGCTGCCAACAACGACATTGTATATGTCCACGACGCGGCACGCCCCCTGCTCTGCCCCCATGTAGTGGAACGTCTGCGGCACTCCGTCGCAGCCGATGCCGGCTCAGGCGCTGTACCGGTAATAGCAATGGCCGATTCAATACGCATGCTGCAGCCCGACGGCATTTCGGCAGCTGTAGACCGCAATCTGTACAAGGCAGTGCAGACGCCACAGGCATTCCGGTTCGGACGCATCATTCGGGCTTACTCACAGGAATTCAACGACTTTTTCACCGACGATGCTTCAGTAGTGGAGCGATATTTCCGGCGCCCTGTCGACATTGTCGAAGGGTCGCCCGACACACTGAAAATAACCAATGCTCGCGATCTTGCCGTTGTTTCAGCACTCCTATGAACTCTCTTTCGACTCTCGATGTAAAATATGTAAAAGGTATAGGGCCTAAAAAGGCCGAGCTACTTGCCTCCGAGCTGGGAATCCGCACGGCGGCCGACCTTTTGCGCCACTACCCCAACAATTACGTCGACCGTTCGAAATGCTACACCGTCAGTGAACTCAACGGCGAGATGCCATATGCCCAGATACGCGGCTCGTTCATTGCCATGAATGTAGTGGGCGAAGGCGCCAAAATGCGCCTGACCGCTTCGTTCACCGACGGACGGCGGACCATGGAGGTGGTATGGTTCAGAAAAATCAGACAGATACGCGAGTCGATTCGTCTGGGGATGGAGTACATACTCTTCGGCAAGCCCGCCCGCTATGGCTCCATGTGGCAGATGGTGCACCCCGAAATCGACGCTCCTCAGTCGGCGGGAGCCCGCGAAGGCTTCAGGGGCATATATCCGCTTACTGAGAAACTGAGGTCGCGCGGAGTGATTTCGCGCAACTTCTTTGTATGGACTCAGGGAGTACTCGAATCGCGCATTGTAGCCGATCCCATGCCTCAATCGGTAGTACACAGTCTGGGACTTATGCCTCTCGACTCCGCCCTGAGGCAGATTCACCTGCCGTCGTCGGCCGAACTGCTCGAAAAAGCCCGCTATAGGCTCAAGTTCGACGAACTGTTCTATATCCAGCTCGACATTGTCAGGCGCGGACGGCTCCGGCATGCCAATACCGAAGGATACCGCTTCAGACGTATCGCTGATTGGTTCAACAACTTCTACAACCGATGTCTGCCTTTTCCGCTCACCAATGCCCAGAAGCGTGTTGTAAAGGAAATACGTGCCGACGTAAATACCGGACGCCAGATGAACCGTCTGGTTCAGGGCGATGTCGGCAGCGGTAAGACAATTGTAGCCCTAATGGCCATGCTTATGGCTGTGGACAACGGCTTCCAGGCCTGCCTGATGGCACCCACCGAGATTCTGGCCACTCAGCATTACGAAACTCTTTCGGCCATGACCGCCGAAATTGGCCTGAATATCGAACTGCTCACAGGCTCCACACGTACGGCAAAGCGAAAATACATACACAGCGGACTGCGCGACGGCTCGCTCCACATACTTGTAGGCACTCATGCCCTTATCGAGGACTCGGTGGAATTTGCCAATCTGGGCATAGCGGTTATCGACGAGCAACACCGCTTCGGCGTGGCTCAGCGAGCCCGTCTGTGGCGCAAGAACCTGCTGCCGCCGCATATTTTAGTTATGACAGCCACCCCTATTCCGCGCACACTGGCCATGACTGTTTACGGCGAC
>CAJUHX010000091.1 GCA_910586455.1 uncultured Muribaculaceae bacterium
CGATGATGTAGGTTGGTGCGGCATTCGGTGTCGGTGCGCGGGGGTAGCTGCAGTTCGTGTATGGTAGTCTGCATGGTGGTAATTATCAGCGGGGCGGTGTCGGCCAGGGTGCCGTCGAAGTCAAATATCAGGTTCCGGATGGTTTTCATATTCACTTGTTTGTGACTTTAAAGTTACGAAAAAATTCCGACATGGCGAACTTTTGGGCGATTACATATGTTTTTATCATATGAGAATATTTTGGAATTAATAACTGTTAAAACTTTATGAATATGGACAAGAAGTATATATGCGAAGTATGCGACTGGGTTTACGACCCCGCTGTTGGCGACCCCGAAAACGGCATAGCCCCCGGTACACCTTTCGAGGATTTGCCTGATGACTGGGTATGTCCTCTTTGCGGTGTTGGTAAAGACCAGTTCGCTGAAGTAAACTGAACTACATCCGAAAATTTATCTGCCCGCTTCCGGAAGTTTATGGTATAGCTTCCGGAAGCGGGCTTTTGTGATGTCGTGAATATTGAGTAAATTTGCATTTTCACTGTTTATAACACACGAAATGGAAATTGTAATAATCATATCGGCAACGGCTCTGATAGTCGGGGCCATGGTGGGATATCTGGTGGCCAAGATGCGCTCAGCCCGCAGTATCAGTCGGATTGAAGTGCTTGAAGTTCAGCTGCAGATGGCCCGCGATAATGCTCAGGCTATGCTGCGGAGGGCCGACGAAACACATGCCAGTACACTGGATGCGTTGCAGCGCCGCTTCGACGAAACTGTAGCAAAAATGAAGGCCGAACTGGAGAATGTAACTGCCGAGATGTTACGCCGGCGTCAGGCTGAATTCGAGATGTCGAGCCGCGAGGGTGTGAGCCGTATTCTTGAACCGCTCAACAAAAGCATCAGCGAGATGCGCCGTGCCGTTACCGAAAATACCATACGGCACAGCGAGATGGGCGGTCAGCTATCGTCGGGCATACGGCTGGTGATGGAGCATAGCGATGCGGCTCGCAAAAGTGCCGACCGCCTTGCCGACGCTCTCAGGGGCGGAGGCAAAATCCAGGGCGACTGGGGCGAAACGGTGCTTACCGAGCTGCTGGAGGCTCAGGGCCTCGAGGAGGGGGTGCATTTCGATACCCAGGCTACGCTGCGCGACTCGGCCGGGAATGCCGTGCGCACCGAGGGTGATCGGCTGCTTCGTCCCGATGTGATTCTGCATCTCGACCGGGAGCGCGATGTGATTATCGATGCCAAGGTATCGCTGTCGGCTTATCTCGATTATATGAATGCCGAAACCGACGAACTGCGGGCCAAAGCACTGCGGGAGCATGTGGCGAGTGTGGAGAAGCATGTGGCCGATCTGGCCCGGAAGGATTATTCGTCGTATGTGCGGCCTCCGAAGGTGCGCATGAATTATGTGATTATGTTTGTACCGAACACGGTGGCAATTTATGCCGCTACGTCGCATAAGCCCGGACTGTGGCGCAAAGCCATGGAGCGAGGGGTGTATATAGCCGACGAGCAGACTCTCTACGCGGCGCTGAAAATCATCAATCTTACCTGGAAGCAGATTGCGCAGGCCGAAAATCACGAGAGAGTGTATGCCCTGGCCAACGAGATGCTGGAGCGTGTAAACCGTTTTGCAGAGCAGTTTGTGGCTGTAGGCACGCGTCTTGACGATGCCCGCAAGTGCTACGATGCCGCCTTGGGCAAGCTCAAGGATTCAGGCCAGAGCATACCGGTAACCTGCGCCAAGCTGATAAAATTAGGGGCCTCTGTAAAGCCCCGCAAGGGTGTTTCGCCCGAAATGCTGGGCATGAACCAGACGCTGTCGGGCAGCGGCGACAATGACTGACCGCCGCACGCTATGCCACCGAACTGCAGCGCGACTACAATCCGCTTACCATTTTTTACAAAATGACCGGGGCTGTGTCGTAATTAAGGTTTACGACACAGTCCCGGTCCTCGGTTGCACCCGAGCTATCATATCATCGCCGCTCTGCGGCTATTTTGCCCCACCTTATTTCAAGGTGGCGAAAAAGCGATTGTTTATATCGAACTAAAAATTCCTCTGTTAGTTCTCTGTGTACTCAGTGCGAGGCATTTTTATTTCTCGTGTTCCTTGATCTTACCGATAAGGATATCGGCCTGCTGCAGACCCACGGTGCGCCATACAGCCTCGCCGTTCTTGAACAGAATCAGCGTGGGCACAGAGCGCACGTTGTAGCGCATGGCCAGGTCTTCGTTCTTGTCGATATCGATTTTTATGATGTTGGCACCGTCGCCCACTGAGGTTTTAACCTGCTCGAGAATCGGCGACTGCATTTTGCACGGGCCACACCAGGTGGCAAAGAAGTCTACCAGCGTAGGTTTGTTCTGGTTGATAAGGTCGTTGAATTCGCTCATAATATATTTGATTTATGTTTATCGTTGATGATAAACTTAAAACAAATATTGTGCCATTATGTTCAATGCTTCGGCAGCCACGCACCGCTGAAAAGGCGCCACAGAAATATCAGACCGCGGAATGTCAGTTCTATGGCCATGGCAATCCACACTCCTACCAGCCCTGACGAAGGCGCCAGAATCGCTGCCACGGGGATGCGCACAAGCCATATACTGCCAAAGTTCATCACTGCAGGCCAGAGGGTATCGCCTACCCCCACAAAGGCGCCGTAAGCGACAATCGACGCTGCGTACATGGGTTCTGCCCAGGCTTCGATGCGCAGTATCTCAGCGCCGAGGTCAGCGATGGCCTCGACCGGTGTCATCAGCTCCATCATAAACGGAGCGCAGACATACAGCACCACAGCCATAATGGTCATTACCGCCATACCCATGCCCACGCTTATGCGGGCAAAGCTTCTGACAAGGCCAAAGCGGCGTGCCCCATAGCTCTGTCCGACAAGCGTGGTGGCGGCATCGCCTATGCCGAATCCCGGCATATAGCACAGGCTCTCGGCCGTTACGGCAAATGCGTTAGCCGCTATGGCCACGGCTCCAAGCGGAGCCACTATTATGGTAATCATAATCTGTGCGCCGCAGAATATGGCGTGTTCGAGTGTCATGGGCAGCGATATTCGCAATGCCTTTTTCAGCACTGCCTTTGTGGGGCGGAAGCTCTCGCGGGCATAACGCGCTATATTCAGTTCTTCCTGCCGCCAGCACAGATAGCGGCACATCAGCAGTGCTACAATCACCTCGGCCAAAACGGTTCCGAGTGCGGCTCCGAGCACACCCAGTCCGGCACCTGGTACTATAAATTGCATGCCGGCGATATCGAGCTGCCGCGCGGGAAAGATAAGGAAGAAGTTGAACACAACGTCGAGCACGCACATAAGCACATTGAGAATGCTCGGAATTTTCATCTGGCCGGCACTACGCAGCATGCCGCCGCAGATGTAGTTGAGCGTAAGCATGGGCAGCGCAGACACAAATACGGTAAAGTACAGGGTGGCGTCGGCTGTTATCTCTGCTTTGCCGCCAAGCCAGTGCGGCAGACCGGGTGCGATGGCTACCCCCAGCAATGCCATAAGCATGCTGAATACCACCACCGACACAAGGCCCTGACGAAGTACTGACCGGGCCTTGGCAAATTCCTTGGCGCCAAGACAGTGGGCCACCTGCACGCTAAATCCCATGGCAACCATGGAGCAGATACCCCAGAAGAGCCACAGACTGCTCGACATCAGTCCGACCGATGCCGAAGGGTCGGTACCGAGCCGCCCTACCATCGAGGCATCGATGTACTGCATCATAATGCTCGACAACTGGGCCAGAATGGCAGGCATGGCTAACTTCACCGCCAGCATCAACTGCTCGCGGCGACTCAGAGCCTGACCGTCCTGTATCTTTTTAATATCGCTCATACCAACAAAAAAGCACACCCGTTGCCGAGAGTGCTTTTTGTGACTCATACAGGATTCAAACCTGTAACCTTCTGATCCGTAGTCAGATGCTCTATTCAGTTGAGCTAATGAGCCATCATT
>CAJUHX010000092.1 GCA_910586455.1 uncultured Muribaculaceae bacterium
TAACCTACGCTCATTTCCAATAAATTACACTCTTTTCGTAACTTCACACCGCAAAGTTACGCACTTCTATGCTAATAAAGGCAAAAATTGATAAAAAATGCGTCGCGATTCAATAATTTAGCTTAACTTTGCCGTTGAATTCAATTTAATCCGATGAAACGATACTTTATTATACTCATGATGTCAGTGGCCGCAGTGGCGGCGCACGCACAATTCCGTTACGGTCCGGCAGCCGGTGTGACTGTTACCGACCTTAAATTCAAGCAAGACCTGGTAAATGTGGATCAGGCCGTTGGCGGTACTGCCGGAGTTCAGTGCGAGATGATGTTTCCCGGCATTGGCTTCGGCATCGACTTTGGCCTTTTGTATAACCTCATGGGTGCCAAAGTAAATCTTGGCGAGAGAAAAATATGGTCTGTCGACGGCTATGGCAACGAACGTCTGGCCCTGCACTACATACAAATACCGTTGCACCTACGCTTTAAATGGACCCGCATGGAAGGCCTTGAAGACTACATAGCACCATTCGCATACGGTGGCCCGGACTTCACAATCCTTGCGGCACACGGCAAATGCGACGCCATGAAGTACGCCGGTGGTGAACTGGGCCTTACCGCCGGCCTCGGCCTCGAAATCTGCAAGAAATGGCAGATTTCCGCCAGCCACACCTGGGGTATGACTTACGCCATGAAGGCTAAATTGCTCGACAACTGGAGCGCCCGCAACCGCGAGTGGACTGTCCGCCTGGCCTATCTCTTCTGATAAACACGGCTCTGAAAATATTTTCGGCCATAGCCCAACGCGATTCTGCTTGCAGAACAGCGGGCTATGGCCGATGTTATTTTCCAGTGTATCACATCGCTGCACTCTATACCGGCAGAGTGCCCGGAGCGGTGAGTATGTGGTACATCAGTTCGTGAAAGAGTTCGTATTCGTTGCGCCGCGAGCCGTTGCCTTTCACACGGCAGTCGAAGTCGCGCAAAGCATGGATTATCTCTATAACCTTGAAAGCATTGTAATTCTGCAGACCTGCCATATAACGCCTGGCCTGTATCGTAGCTTTCAGCTTCATCACGCCCATGATTGACCGCTCGCTCTTGTCCGGGGTATAATGCAGTATCATAAGGTCGGAAAAGAAACCGAACAGCGAGGCGGCCACCGGAATGGTAGGATTGCCCTTGGGGTTGCTCCTGAAGGCATTGACTATAGTGAATACTTTCAGACTATCTTTGAATGCAAGAGCCTCGATAAGCTCAAATGTATTGTATTCCTTGCTTATGCCTATGTGCTGCTCCACGGCCTCGGGTGTGACCTTGGCCCTCGGCGGCAGTATGCCGGCGAGTTTGTCGATTTCGTTGTAAAGCCGGCTCAGGTCGGTGCCTATATGCTGGGCAAGCATGTCGATGGCCTTGGGGTCGGCCGAGAGGCTTTTTGCCGACAGGCAGCGCTGGATTTCCTGCTTAATCTGGCTGTCATACAGCTTTTTGGTTTCAAATACCTCCACATGAGGTTTCTTGCACGCTGCCAGCAAGTCTTTGCCTTTGGCCTTCTCACCTCGGCAACAGATTACAAATATGGTCTGCGGATTAGGCGCTTCCACATAGTGATGATAGCGGTTGAGTTCGTCGGCTTTCAGCGCCTGTGCTTCCTTGAGGATAACCAACTGACGTTCCACGCCGAAAGGCGCCTGCCGACATACACTCATCACTGTATCGGGCTCGACGCGCGGGGCATAGAACACATGCATGTTGAAATCGCGCTCGTCTTCAGGGATAATCTTTTCAAAATCCTCGACCAGCCGGTCGATATAGTATCCCTCCTCGCCGTGCAGGAGATAAACCGCTTTGTACTGGCGGGCGGAAAGCATGGTGCGCAGTGCGTCGAAAGTCAGAGCCATAAATTTATGGAACGAAAGTTGATTATATGGAAATATGTGTGTAAATTTACAAAAAATTCGCGAACAGACCATGCCCGGAGGATTAAATTTACCTAAGTTCGATGTAAAAGTACGCAATGGCGAAAACGGCCCGCAGATATTCGACCCCCTGAGGGGCCGGTGGGTTGCGCTTACTCCTGAGGAATGGGTTCGCCAGCATTTTGTAAACTATCTGATTGCGGTAAAGAACTACCCGCAGGCTCTTATGGCCAATGAGGTTCAGCTGAAATTCAACGGTATGAGCCGCCGCTGCGATACCGTGGTGTACGACCGGAGTTTCAACCCTCTTGTGGTTGTGGAATACAAACGCGCTACCGTGCCGGTGACCCAACGGGTATTCGACCAGATAGCGCGCTATAACATTACTATGGGGGCCCGTTGGCTGATTGTGAGCAATGGAGTGCATCACTACTGCTGCCGCATAGAGGCAGGCTCATACAGCTTTGTACGCGATATTCCGGCTTGGTCCGAAATCTGACCCCGGAGTGGAGGCATCCTTGCCTCCACAGTGCAGACGCAGCATAGCATGTAATTATCTACTTTGACGAAGCTTCCCCGTCGGGGACGACGGGGGATACAACCGGCCTGTCGTACCTGCCCCTCGTCCCGAGGGGCGACTTCATACTCCGGAATTACCTTATTTTGGCGCTGCCCACCGTCGGGACGACGGGGGGATACAACGGCTTCGTACACGCCAGTCGTCCTCGACGGGCACCACATGCGCAGGAATTACATTATTTGACGCAGCCCCCAGTCGGGGACAACGGATGGTACAATTGTCAGTCAAAAGCTCCGTCGACACTCTCCTCGGCCTGCTCCTCGAGAGGCTCGTATAGCTCGCCTCCGCACAGACTCACATCGGACGGAAAATTAAATCTCGACTGCTGGCTGTAAGGCAGATTGCGGTCGGCATATACCTTGGTCATATATTTGCCATAGATGGGCAGAGCCATGGATGCGCCCTGACCCTGTGCCATGCTGTTGAAGTGGATGTAGCGTTCGTCGCCGCCTACCCACACGCCCGATACCAGGTCGGGGGTAAAGCCCATAAACCAGCCGTCGGCATTGAAGTTGGTAGTACCGGTCTTGCCGCCGGTTTCGGCCGTAATATTGAAAGGCGCACGACGCAGCCGGTTGCCGGTACCGCTGTCGACAACATTGAGCAGAATCGACAGTATCTTATAATAGGCCGCACGACTTATAACCTCGCTGTGGCGCGGAGTAAAGGTGCTTATTATGTTGCCGTTGTTATCGGCTATGGCTGTCACGAACAAGGGGTCGGAACGCATGCCTCCGTTGGCAAAGGCCGTATAAGCCGTAACCATTTCCTTCACTGATACCTCACAGGGGCCGAGAGCAAGCGATTTCACTGCCGGCAGCTGATTGGTGATACCGAATGCGTGCATGCGGTCAACCAGAGGCTGGGCGCCGAATTCATCAATCAGACGAGCCGAAATCCAGTTGTTCGAGTTGGTGAGCGCCCACCGCAGGTCGACCATCTCGCCCACACGCGATGTTCCGGCGTTGCGCGGGGCCCAGGGACGTCCGTTCTCGTCGTAAAGCACGGGCTGGGCGTTGAGATACATCGAACACGGAGTCTTGCCCTGCTCCATGGCATAGGTGTAGAGGAAGGGTTTGATTGTCGAACCAATCTGACGGCGACCGGTCGACACCATGTCGTACTGGAAGAAACGGAAGTCGGGGCCGCCTACGTATGCCTTCACATAGCCGTTGGTAGGGTCCATGCTCATAAAGCCGGTGCGCAGGAATGATTTTGTGTATAAAATCGAGTCGCGCGGAGTCATCACAGTATCCACGGCGCCGCTGTAGCCGAACACAGTCATCTCGCAAGTACGGTCGAATTCTTTTTCAATCTCGCTCTCGCTCTTGCCTGCGAGCTTGCCTATGCGCCAGCGTTCGCTCTGGCGCATTGCATTCTTAATCAGGTTCTGGCG
>CAJUHX010000093.1 GCA_910586455.1 uncultured Muribaculaceae bacterium
CCGCAGGCCTCCTGCAAGGCGTCGGCTTTTATCGTATTTGCCCGGCAGCGTCACAGCTACTACTTGGCTTCGTTGCTGCGCGTCTGCTCTATCAGTTCGTCCATTTCCTTGGGTATAATCATGACATTGGCCGGCGAAACAGGACGCATGCCGGTATACCAGCGGAACTTTGGCAAGAAAAGCAGGCTGCGTTTGGCCAGGAACAGAGGGGTGACCGTTCCCGTGGTTTCAGGCCACATTTTTATCCGCTCGGTGGTGCGGCCGGCAAAGTCGGCTCTCAGAAAGCTGCTTTGCGCATTTACAATCTTGTTGATGGTGCTGTCCTGCTCCTCGGGATACAGTATGAGTTCGACGCTGCCGTTTATGTCGAGGTGCTTGAGATTACCGTCGACAAAATGCGCTACCATTTCCTTGCCGCTTATCTGGTTGTAATGCTGGTCTTCGATATGGTCGGCTGTGAACGCCTGCTCGGGGATGTTCACCCGGTCGTAAGTAGAGTCGTTGAAATGCACGGCTATCACACGGCCCGAAATCTGTCTGTCCTCGCTCCATACCACCGGACTGATAAACATACGCATCGTGGAATCAGCCTCTGTCACCCGCAGGCTGTCGCATATTCCCTGCATGTCGCTGCGGTAGAAACGCACACGCGGATATACGACACTTACGTGGGTGCTGTCGATTCTTACGCTTTCGACCGTGCCGGCTACGGTGTCGGCCGGGGTAACAATGCTGTCGATTTTCACAAAGCCCTCAATCTGCCTTCCGTGCAGGAACAAGGTATCGCCTTTGGAGTATTCCTTCATCAGCGCATGGCCGGTGACGTAGGTCGAATCGCGTTCCTCGTTGTAATAGCCGTAGTCGCCCATCAGCTGCATTTTGCGCACCGTATCGGTCAATATCATCGAGCCGTAGGCTGTATATTCGGCCATCTGCTTGGTGTAATACAAGGTGTCGGCGGTGAGAAAGCGGCCTTCGGGAGTCACTACAGTTGAGCGGTCGTACAATTGGCAGTTGTCGGTGCCGGTGTTGTATATCGCCGAATCGGTGAAAATGGTGCCGCGCCTGTTGATAATCTCGCTGGGAGTGTATAGTTCGGCAACTTTGGTATCGGTGTTGTAGTACAGTGCCTGCGAACGTATTACAAGTGTGTCGGTCGAACTGTGTGCGTTCAGCACCACACCGTCGGTAAATACGGCATCTTTGGTAGGTGGCGAATACTCGCCGGACACCGACTCCAGACGGTTGCTCGGGTCGGTCAGCACGCCAAACTGATTGTACCATCCGAGTTCGTTTGCAAGGTCGTAGTAGAATGTGAAATCGGTTTCGAGTTTCACATCGCGGTTTATCATCGTTACTTTCCGGGGCGGTTCGGCAAATAGGGTTGCCAGCTTGATACGGTCGTCGTAGTCCAGGCTGTCGGCATATACAAACAGGGTGTCGCCCTGCTGCATACGCACATTTCCGAAAGCGCGAAAACGTTGTTCGCCCGGCCAGTAGTGGGCGCTGTCGCAGTACATGAACATGCCCATACGACGAAACTCCACATTGCCGTTCACGATCATAAACGAATCGGTACGGTGTTTGTAGAGTTCATCGGCCCTCTCCAGAAATACCACGCCGGTGTTGTTGCGGTCGGCATTCTGAATCTGAGGCTTAATATCTGGTTTGTCAGGCTTGGCGGGTTGCTGTGCAATACTCAGCAGAGCTGGCACAGCTACAGCCGTCAGGGCTGCTGCGGGCAGTAGTCTGCGCATATCCGGCGAGATTATTTATTGTTCTTCAGCCAGCCTTCGTGTTCAAACTCGCAGCCGCGCCATCCGTCTTCGATACGGATATATGTTTCGCGGATTTTCTTCTGCAGCCATTTGTCGATAATTTCTTCCTTGGCCGAGTTTTCATACATATCTTTCAGCAGCTGGAAGTCATCGGCCAGATTGGCGGAGTGGGCCTCAAGGCGGTTGGCAAGTTTTACAATGGCTACAACGTCGCGGTTGCTGGCGTCGCGCATTACAAAAGGCTGAGAGATCTCACCCGGCTGTAATGTAGCTATAGCACGCGAAACTTCCTGAGGCAGCTGCGACATCTCGAACATGGTGGTGCCGGTAGCTTCATTTACCATCACACCGTTCGAATAGCGGGTACTCTTGTCTTGAGAGATGTAACGCGCGCCTTCCTCAAAGGAGAATTTGTGGTTGTCTACAATGTCGGTGCGCACCGAGTCGAGGCGCTGAATGGCCTCGCTAAGGTCTTTGTCGGACACTTTCGGGCGCAGAAGTATATGGCGGGTGTTTACTCGCTCGCCACGCTTTTCTATAAGCTGTATGATGTGGTAGCCGTATTCGGTTTCTACAATCTTAGATACTTTTTTGGGGTCGTTGAGATTGAATGCCACGGCTGCATACTCAGGCACAAGATCGGCACGGCCCTTGAAGCCGATTTCGCCGCCGCGCACCGAACTGCCGTCTTCGGAGTATAGAATGGCCATGGTGGAGAAGTCGCTCTCACCGTTGTTTACGCGTTCGGCAATGTCGCGCAGACGCGCCTTTACCGATTCGATTTCCTCGCGGGGAATCACCGGGTTGAGTGTCATAATCTGCACCTCAACCTGCAGAGGCACGTAGGGCAGTGAGTCGGCCGGAAGTTTGTCGACATAGCGGCGCACATCGTTGGGAGTCACCTTTACATCCTTGGTGAGCGATTGCTTTACCTGACCGATGCGGTAACGGTTGCGCATGTTGGTGGCGTAGTATTCGCGAATCTGGGAATAAGGCTTGCGGAAATACTGTTCGATTTTTTCTTTCGAACCGAGGTTGTTGAGCAGGAAATTCATCTGGCCTTCAACCTGTTGCTGTATCATCGATTCGCTTACGAGCACGGTGTCGAGATCGGCCTGATGAAGAAACAGGCGTTCAATCGCCATCTGCTCGGGCAGAGTGCAATAGGGGTCGCCTTTTATAGGCATACGCTCCTGTAGCGCATCCTGATAGAATTCTTCGATTTCCGATTTATAGATAGGATCGTCGCCGATAACCCAAGCCACTTCGTCCACGATGTTGTTCTGGGCTGCTGCCGAGATTGAGAATGCGGCCATTAGGGCGGCTATAGCGGTTTTGATATTGCTCATTTCTTTGTGATGATATGATTTTAAGCTGCAAAGTAAGCTATTTTTTCTGAAATATAATGTTAAATGTTAAATGTTAAATGTTAAATTGGCTCATCATAGATTGATTTCAACAATACCCTCGGCCTCCGCTTCCTGGCGCAGACGTTGCTGGAAGGTGGCGTCGAAATTCATGCGGGCCCGGTTGGTGAGCCGTTGATGTATCTGAGGCAGAGTCTGTTCGTAGGGCAGGGGACTGCCGCCCGGCAGGTAGCTGTCGACTTTCAGCAGGTAGGTGAAGCCGCCAATGCTGAGATCCAGCATCTTCTGACCACGGAATACCGCCATCGGCTCTGAGTCGAAGCGTGTGGGTATGAGTTGTTCGATTCTGCGCCATTCCACCCATGTATCACGGAAGTAGTCGTAATGGATGGCCGTACCGGCTACCAAACCTTCGAGCCGGTCAATGTCTGCTTTGCCTCCGTGCTGCAGCAGACGGCGGATTTCGCGCAGGCTCGCGGCATTG
>CAJUHX010000094.1 GCA_910586455.1 uncultured Muribaculaceae bacterium
ACATTAAGGTGCGTCAGCCCCTGAGTGTGATGATGGTGCCTGTGAACGACGACCATACCCGCTCGATGCTCGAATCAATCAAAGACCTGGTGCTGTCGGAAGTCAATGCCAAAGAACTGCGTGTGGTATCGGCCGACGAAGGCGTGCTGGTAAAACGCGTGAAGCCCGATTTCACGAAACTCGGTCCGAAACTCGGCAAGAACATGAAGCAGGCCGCTGCGGCTATCCAGGCACTCGATCAGGCCGAAATCGCCGCATTCGAGCGCGACGGCAAAGCCGATGTGACACTGGCCGACGGCAGTGTGGCAGTAATTGAACTGTGCGATGTGGAAATCTTATCGGAAGACATTCCCGGATGGCTTGTGGCCAACGAAGGCGCCGTGACTGCAGCTCTCGACGTTATCGTGACAGCGGAACTGAAACGCGAAGGCATCGCCCGCGATATTGTAAACCGCATACAGAACATACGCAAGAACCGCGACTACGACATCACCGACCGCATAACCCTCACCTTTGAGCCTAATCCGGAAACCGACGACGCTCTGGTCGAATACGGCGACTATATTTCGCGTCAGGTTCTGGCTACCGCTCTGGTGGTGGCACCTTTGGCCGAGGACGCTCCCGGAGTGGAAACACTCGATATCGACGGCTTGCAACTGCGTGTATCCGTAATGAAATAATCAGCTGTCGAGGCGCGCAGTCGCGCGCCTCGACACTATAATATATCAATAACCATGGCTGAAAAACCAAGATACTCCGACGAGGACCTTGCCGAGTTCAAAGAACTCATCCTCGCCAAGCTCGACAAGGCTCAGCGCGAATACGACTTGCTCTGCGCTACCATCCGCGGCAACGATAACGACACCGTGGACACATCGCCAACATTCAAGGTACTCGAAGAAGGTGCCTCGACACTCGGACGCGAAGAGGCAGCCCGCCTGGCCGAACGTCAGCGCAGCTTTATAAAGCATCTGCAGGCGGCGTTGGTGCGCATCGAAAACAAAACCTACGGAGTGTGCCGTGTCACCGGACAACTCATTCCCAAGGAACGTCTGCGCGCAGTGCCGCACGCAACCCTAAGTATTGATGCAAAAAACGACAATGGCCGAAAATAATATATCCCGCACAGCCTCTGTCCGTTGCAAGGCATTATGGGCTACCGGCATTATATTAGGCGTACTTATCATAGACCAGATAATCAAAGTCTGGGTAAAGACAAGTTTCTATCTGGGAGAGGATTATGAAATCTTATCCTGGTTTCATCTGCGCTTTATCCAGAACAACGGCATGGCCTTCGGCATGGAGTTCGGCAGCAAGCTGTTGCTGACACTCTTCCGCATAGTTGCCGTAAGCCTTGGTATATGGTATCTGGCCAGATTGTGCCGCAATCCGCGGATTCCGGCAGGCTATGTGGCGGTTATATCGCTGGTAGTGGCCGGTGCGGCCGGCAATATCGCCGACTGTGTGGCTTACGGCGAGATATTTACCAATCCTTATCCGCCCGAGGTAGCCTCTGTGGTGCCATGGGGCGAAGGCTATGGCTCGCTGTTTCACGGTCTGGTGGTAGATATGTTCTACTTCCCGCTGTTCTCCTTTACCTGGCCCGAGTGGATGCCGCTGGTGGGAGGCGAGGTATTCTCGTTCTTCGACCCGGTGTTCAACTTTGCCGACGCGGCCATCACTGTGGGTATGCTGGCCCTGATACTGTTCTATTACAAGTATCTGGGAGGTGAAAATGAATCTGCTGAAAGTGATAAAAAGAAATAAAATACAGCGTATATGCGCGTTGCTGGCGGTAGGAGTGCTTGCTCTTACCGCCTGCCGCCGTGTGCCCGGCGAGGTAATCGCCCCTGACGAAATGGCGACGCTGCTGGCCGACCTCCATGTAGGCGACGCTGTAGTGGAGCAGAACAGGCGCGACTACAGCGACGACTCGGTAACGATGTTGCTGAAGCAGTCGATTATGGCCCGTCACGGGGTTGACGGAGAGCGCTTCGACTCATCGCTGTCGTGGTATGCACACAACCCCGAGATTTATCTTGAGGTGTACGACAAGACCATAGAGATACTGCAGGCGCGAATGAACGAAAACGACGCCCAGATTGCCGGTTCGTTGTCGGTGGTCGGCGACTCGGTCGACCTGTGGGGCGGCGCGCGCTTCCTTGCCGTAAGCGACCTGTCGGCTACAAAATACGTAACCTTCAATATCGAGGCGGACGAAAATAGCGAACAGGGCGACCGCTATACATGGCGTGGCAAATTCGTGAACAATATTTCCAAGACCCGCTGGGGTATAGCCGCAACATATTCCGACGGCACTGTGGAAGTGCTTGATGTCGAGGTTGATAAAGACGGCTGGAGCGAAATAGAATTCGTGTCGGACTCCACGCTGCACCCGGAAAAAATCTACGGCTATATGGAAGTGCAGCCACGTCCGGGTCTGACTACTTGGGTCGACTCGATTCAGCTGGTTCGCAACCGCAAGAATCCGGCGTCGTACCGACACCGCTATCGTCTGCGTACATACTGCCGATAGAAGAGGGCATTGTCGGCACTAAGCTCCAGAATGCTGAATGTCTGATTTGCAAAATTCGGAAAAATTTGCTAACTTTGTAGCAAATGTCAGTACGATGAGCCAGAATACTAATAACCCCGAAGAACTTCCGCAGGGCGATGCCGCCGAAGGTGCCCACGTTCACAACAAACCATACACAGCCGCTGCCGATGTGGTGCGCCACCAGCTCAAAGGCATGTATCAGAGCTGGTTTCTCGAGTATGCCTCGTACGTGATACTCGAGCGTGCCGTACCACATATCGACGACGGTCTGAAGCCCGTGCAGCGCCGTATTCTCCATTCGATGGAAACCCTCGACGACGGCCGCTTCAACAAGGTTGCCAACATAGTCGGCAACACCATGCAGTACCATCCCCACGGCGACGCCTCGATTGGCGACGCTCTGGTGCAGCTTGGCCAGAAAGACCTGCTGGTGGAAACTCAGGGTAACTGGGGTAACATACTCACCGGAACTTCTGCGGCGGCTCCGCGATATATCGAGGCCCGTCTGTCGCCATTTGCTCTGGAAACACTATACAACGAAAAAGTAACCGAGTGGACAGTGAGCTACGACGGCCGCAAACGCGAGCCTGTGACCCTGCCGGCCAAGTTCCCTCTGTTGCTGGCACAGGGAGCTGAAGGAATAGCCGTGGGTCTGGCATCGAAGATTCTGCCTCATAACTTCAACGATATACTCGACGCCGCCATAGCGTATCTGAGCGGTGAGGAATTCGAACTCTTCCCCGACTTTCCTACCGGCGGCGCCATTGACATCAGCCGTTACAACGACGGTCGCCGCGGAGGTGCCGTACGCATCCGCGCCAAAATCGAGAAAATCGACAACCAT
>CAJUHX010000095.1 GCA_910586455.1 uncultured Muribaculaceae bacterium
TTGTGAGCCTGGTAAACAAGGCCCAGGAGCAATACGACGAGGAAGAAGCCCGCAAACTGGCCGAAAAACTGCGCAAAAACCAGTTTACCTTCACCGACTTCTACCACCAGATACAGCAGGTAAAAAAGATGGGCAACCTCAAAGATCTGGCATCGATGATTCCGGGCGTAGGCAAAGCCATTAAAGACATAGATATCCCCGACGACGCATTCAAGACTATCGAGGCGATAATAAACTCAATGACTCCCTACGAACGCGAACACCCCGAGATAATCAACGGCAGCCGCCGTCAGCGCATTGCCAAAGGCTCGGGTACAACCCTGCAAGAAATCAACCGCCTCATAAAGCAGTTCGAAGAAACACGCAAGATGATGAGCAGCGTATCGAAAATGAAAAATCCAATGAAACTTATGCAGGCCGCACGCCGCATGAAACGATAAACAGCATATTACAATGACCCTGATCGACGGAAAACAGACCGCGGCCGACATCAAGAAAGAAATCGCCGCAGAAGTGGAAAAGATGGTTGCCCAAGGCAAGCGCCGCCCCCACCTCGCCGCCATTCTCGTGGGCCACGACGGCGGCAGCGAAACATACGTGGCAAGTAAAGTAAAAGCATGCCGGGAATGTGGATTCGAATCCTCGCTGCTGAGATTCGAAGACAACATCACCGAGGCCGAACTCCTCAAGGCAGTCGACGACCTCAACAACAACCCCGAAGTCGACGGCTTCATAGTGCAGCTGCCCCTGCCCCGCCACATCGACGAACAGCGCATAATCGAGGCCGTCAACCCGGCCAAAGACGTTGACGGCTTCCACCCGATAAACGTGGGCAAACTGTCCATCGGCCTCCCCGGATTCCGCTCGGCCACACCCGCCGGCATCATCGAACTTCTGCGCCGCTACCACATACCCACCCGCGGCAAACACTGCGTGGTGATTGGCCGCAGCAACATCGTGGGCAAACCGGTAGCACAGCTCATGCTCCATAAAGGCGATGTAGGCGATGCCACCGTAACCATTTGCCACAGCGCATCGGAAAATCTGTCCGAAATCGTGCGCCAAGCCGACATAATCATCGCAGCCGTAGGCCGCCCCGGATTCGTAACCGCCGACATGGTGAAAGACGGCGCCACAGTAATCGACGTAGGCACCACCCGTGTACCCGACGCCACCCGCAAAAGCGGCTTCCGCCTCAGCGGCGATGTAGACTTCGAAAGCGTGGCTCCAAAATGCGCCTATATCACCCCCGTACCCGGAGGTGTAGGCCCCATGACCATCTGCTCGCTGATGCTCAACACCATGCAGGCAGCCCGCCAGCGCAACGCATAAGCGCTTACCCCTACGACACGCCATGTTAACAGCACTGCTGTCAATCATACTCAACATCGTAGCTCAGGCCACTCTGAGCAACGATGTTGAACTTTTATTTGCAGGCGATGCCATGCAGCACCGGGCGCAAATCGACGCCGCAAAGCGTTCCGACGGCAGTTACGACTACAGCGACTGCTTTACCGATATCAGCCATCTGGTAAAAAGCGCCGACCTGGCAATAGTGAACCTCGAAACACCCGTCGGCGCTTCCGGCCCGTACAGCGGCTACCCCTGCTTCTTCGCCCCCTCGGCGTTTGTCGACGCACTGGCCGACGCCGGCTTCGACGTATTCCTCACCGCCAACAACCACACCCTCGACCGCAGGGCAAAAGGCCTCAGATCGACAATCAGAGAACTCAACGCACGCTGCATATACCACCTGGGCACATACACCGATGAGGCAGCACGAGCCAAGGCCCTGCCCCTTATACTGACTGTCAAAGGCATACACATAGGATTTCTCAACTACACCTACGGTACCAACGGAATCGCCCCCGACGGTGGCGTAGTTGTGGACTACATCGACCGCAGCCGCATAACCCACGACATAGCACAGGCACGCGAGGCAGGTGCCGAAGCCATAGTAGTGGCCGTACACTGGGGCGACGAATACAAACTGCTGCCCAACGCAGCCCAGAAACAGCTGGCCGAATTTCTGGTAAACCAAGGCGTAGACCTTATAATAGGCGGACATCCCCACGTAATCCAGCCTATGGAAGTGGTACACAGCGCCGGGCATAACAAAGACGTACTGCTGGTGTACTCGCTGGGCAACTTCATCAGCAACATGAAAACACGCGACACCCGCGGCGGAGCCTTCGTCCGCGCCCGCCTGCACCGGCACCCCGACGGCAGCGTACGCTTCGCCTCCGCCAACTGGCAGCTTCACTTCACCGTGCCCGCCGGCGACGGACGCAACTACCACGTAGTGCCCGCCGACAGCGTGGATAATCCGGCCTGGCGACAGCACGCCCGAGAATTTGTGCGCGCCGCTTCCGAAATATTCCACCGCCATAACCGCGAAGTACCTGAATTTAAACGCAAGTAAATTTAATTAAGATTAATTAACTCAAAATACAGAAATCCGCAAAAAAATATCGAAAGCCCGTATTTTTGATAAAAATTTTGCCTGAAAATATTTTGTCAGTTCACACATTAATCTTAATTTTGCGAAAGAGTTTCAGATTAGACCTCGAATCCAATACCGCATACCTTGTAAAAACTGTCTAAAAAACAGATTTGAAGCACATCTGCGGACAATAGCGAGGTTCGCGTAAATAACTCCGAGTACATAACTGCCTACAACAAACAAAATCAAATAAACTTTTAAAAACAACTAACAACTTAATCAACCAAGTTATTACAAATTATGGAAGCTCAAAAGCCCACTCAAGCCAAGGTTGCAAAGCCCGCGGCTAAGAAAACGAACGCCCCCGGCATCAAGAATGCATTCTGGGTAATCATCTGCTGCTTCATCGTAGCTGTGTGCCTGTTCCTCTTCTGGTTTGGCCACGAATCTCACTTCGAAGACGGTCACCCCGTTGACCTCTGGGGCACAATCTACAAAGGTGGTGTAATCGTGCCTGTACTTCAGACCCTGTTCCTTACCGTAATCGTGCTGTCGTTCGAACGCTGGTTCGCTCTCAGCGGTGCCAAGGGCAAAGGCAACATCAGCAAGTTCGTTGGTGACGTTAAGAAATGCCTCGCCAACAACGACATCGCAGCTGCCCAGCAGCTCTGCAAAAAGCAGCAGGGTTCGGTAGCCGCTGTTGTAAGCGCTGCCCTCGTACGC
>CAJUHX010000096.1:0-420 GCA_910586455.1 uncultured Muribaculaceae bacterium
AATTTATGTTAAAAAACACAAATCGCTTGCGTAGCCCGAAAAATGCTGTTAAATTTGCAATACTAAATAACACCAGCCGGACTTAGAACTAAAATTATTTACGCATTAATCTCTTTTTGGACTAAGCTAAGGCATATGATTTTGCCCACCGCGAGGTGCTTCAAAGTTGTAGAGGTGTTTAATGACAAGTAAGTATGATATAATCTCTACACTAAAAGTTTATAAGGCAACTATCTTTAGAATCACAAATCGAAATGCCTAATGGCTTTAGTCCTCGCTTCATTGCTGAAATGGAAAGAGGATTTTTTTGTACCCTGTCCACAGATATCAGAACTTAATCTGCACACGAGCCTCTATGATATTTACGTGCCGGCGGTCGAGCATATTGTCGACGTAGCGGTCGCGTACGGTGGTGTAGCT
>CAJUHX010000096.1:430-2870 GCA_910586455.1 uncultured Muribaculaceae bacterium
TAGCGCAGACGTGCTATCATATATTTATTTATATAATAGTTGAAAGTACACGAGGCATCGTTGGTTATACCGCCATAGATGCCTGCCGACGCATCGCTGGCATTGGTGTAGTTATACATCAGCACCATTTCGAAACTGTGAGGGGCGGGAGTTGCCACTCCGGCGTCGCCCATGGTGTAGGTATAGTTACTGCCTGCGAGCAGACCGCGGAGCATGCCGTAGGCGCCTTGTGCGCGATAGTTGCTGAATCCGTCATTGCGGGCCACATTCATATAATAGTACTGAGCTTCGAGGGCAAAACGGCCTTTGGCCAGCAGCAATTCGGGGGTGAGCTTGAACAGGCCGCGTGCGTGGTCGACCTGCGCGTTCAGCAGACCTACCTTGCTTACACGGCTGGGAAAGTTGGAAGTGAACTCGAATCCGCTGTGGTCGTCGGCGGTAGGGCTGGAGTAGTTGAGCGATATGCCAAGCTGGGCAATGGTACCGTCGTCGGTATGCGACGGACGCCATACCAGGCGGGTCTGTGCGCCCCATGCCTGCTTGCCCATGGCTGTGGCGTTGTTGGTCATGGCCGCGGCCTCGGCAAACAATGTTGTAGCCGCAAAGTATTTGTCGCCGCTGTATTCGTACATCAGGGCCAGCAGACGAGGATTGGCGTAGAAGAACTCGTTTGAAGTAGGCTCTTCGTAGCTGGGCTTCATCGACGAACTCGTTTCGGAGTTCAGGCCGAACTGAGGCACAAAGTAGCCGCCTCGTATAAGATTTTCGGAGTTGAAGTCGTATTCGATATATGTGTCCTTGAGGCCAACTTTGCCGTAACCGAAACCTACATCGACCTTGGCCTGCCATTTGCCGTACGAGGCCTTAACACCTATACGGAGGTCGGGGATAGCCACACCGCTCACGAATTTGGTGTCGCCTGCGGCCTCGGCGCCGTTGTTACCGCCCATGTAACCTGCGCCGTCGACGAGTATACGGCCTGTAGGCGAAATAGAGAACTTTGGTTTGTCGGTAATCTGGGCTGCCGCTGTCAGTGTACATGCTGCCAGCAGTAAAGCTATAATGTTGGATTTCATTGAATTAAATTTAAACGAATTGAACTGATGGCAAAATGCAGGGGTGCTGCAGAATCAGGTGTTTTGCAACACCCCCTTACATTGCTGAAGAATCATAAATCGCTGGTAGTCTTGGTAGGGAGCGGAGTACCTTTGGCAACCTTGCCTTCTTTTTTGAGCCGTTTGAATTCGTCTTTTGCCTTTTGGAGCTGTGCCTGGAAGGCGGGGTCGGCATGCAGTCGGGCCACGATTACCGAGCCGGTGATGCGTCCGGCATCGACGTCGCTCTGATAATGGTAACCGCATATCACACGGCTCTGGCCCATTTCATAGCCGCGTTTCAGGATTTCGTTCTGGCGTTCGGGATTGAGTTCCGACAGCACAAGCGCTGTAGCCCAGCCAATCGAAGTGTGTCCGGACGGATAGCTGCCGTTTGTGCTCAGGGCCTCCTGCTGTGCGGGATTGCAGGTCATCTCCTCGTAGAACGAGAATGGCCGCTGGCGGTTGTAGTAGTTCTTGGCCTCGCGTGTGGCCAGGTCGCCGGCGTCCTCACGCATGCCCACTATAAGTTTCAGAATCTCGGGGGTATCTTCATTGATTTCCACGCCGAAAGCCTCGGAAAAGGCCTCTGGCACTCCGTTACCTTCTACATTGGCGTCGGCCGAAGCCTGGTCGCCGCGCGGGGTGTTGCGCATGGTCTTGCCCCAGTTGTACTGGGCCTGATCGTCGAGGAAACGGATTGAGGCCGCATCGGGCGGAGCCGGCAGCAACAGATAACTGTTAGGTGCGTCGCCTTCCTGCAGGAAGAACAGGTCGGGTTGGGTACGGTGGTCTTTTATTTTGGTTTCGGTCTGTGCGAATGAGATCGAAGCTGTTACGGCCACGAACAAGGCGCATGCCGCGCCACGAAGCAGAGATGAATTCAAGTTTTTCATGTGTTGGTTGTTGAAACGTAAAAACATAATGTCCGGTTGAACCTGGATGCTATTCTAACACCATCACGGCAAGGTTTGTTTTACAAAAACACATGTTTGATAACTTTTTTTTTCTTTTTCGGCACTCACCGGTGTACTGCTGACGTACGTCGGTGCCAACTATCTGCTGCGCGGACTATATTCCTACACCTGAGCGGAGGCATCTGCCACTTGCGTCATAGCCTTTTTCGGGCATTTTCTCACACACTTGCCACATTCGATGCAAAGCGAGTAATCGATTACGGGATAGCCATCGGAGTCCTGTGAGATTGCTCCTACGGGACAAGCCTTAATCAGCGGACAAACATGGTTGTGGGGGCAAATGTTCTTGTTGACTTGTATCATAGCTGTTATTTTTTCTGCAAAGGTACATAAAAAACACGATTTTTTACGCCCGGATTATAAGAAAAG
>CAJUHX010000097.1 GCA_910586455.1 uncultured Muribaculaceae bacterium
GCTCCATGGCGTGCGCTACAAAAGCAACGCATCGCTGCTGAGCAGTATGGAATCGAAGGGTGAATACGACCCAAAGTATTTCGACTACCAGACTAATCTCACATATAAATTCTCAGACAAACTTAAAGCTGTTTTTCTTGGCAATATAGCCATAAACAATTATAGTTTCATTCCTACCAACCGCACCACCAAGTTCGGTACATCGACCGACGCCAAGGAGTTTACGGTGTATTTCGACGGTCAGGAGAAAGACCGTTTTGAAACCTTTTTCGGCGCTCTGAATCTGTCGTTCCGCCCCAACAACAAAAGCGAATATACCTTTCTGGCATCGGGCTATCTGACCAACGAGTTAGTGTCGTACGACATCAGCGGCGAATACTGGCTCGACCAGGCCGGTACCAGCGGCGGCGACTCGGGTGATGCCATCGGCGGCGAACTGGGTGTGGGCCGTTACCATGAGCATGCCCGCAACAGGCTTAAGGCTTCGGTTTTATCTTTGGGCCTGCGTGGAGCCATCGGGCTGGGCAAGCATAATTTAAACTATGGTATTACATTCAATCACGAAACCATATTCGACAGATCGCGCGAATGGGAACTCCGCGATTCGGCCGGTTTTTCACTGCCGGTGGCACCTGAAGCCCTGAAGGTTATCTATAACCTGGATTCGCGCCATGACCTGTCGAGCAACCGACTGTCGTTCTACGCCGAGGATACTTACCGGCTCAGTACCAACGCCGGGTATTTCAACATCAACGGCGGCATGCGTTTTTCGTATTGGGACTTCAACAAAGAGTTTCTTGTAAGTCCGCGCGTGTCGGTAGGCTTTGTGCCCGACAAGGCACCCAACTGGTCGTTCCGCTTCGCCACCGGTCTGTACTACCAGTCGCCTTTCTTCAAGGAATACCGCATGCCCGTGACTGACAGTGAAGGCAATACCATAATACAGCTGAACAGCGACATCAAGAGTCAGCGCAGCTTTCAGTTTATTTTCGGTAGCGACTATACCTTCAGGGCTTTCGACCGCCCCTTCAAACTCTCCGCCGAGGCTTATTACAAACTGTTAGGCAACCTTATACCTTACGAAGTAGATAACCTTAAGGTGGTGTACAGCGGCCTGAACCAGACCAGCGGCTTTGCCACCGGCTTGGATATGAAACTATTCGGCCAGTTTGTGCCGGGTACCGACTCATGGCTGAGTTTCTCGCTGATGAAGACTCAGGAGGACCTTAACGGCGTGAAAGTGCCCAGGCCCACCGACCAGCGCTACAGCATGGCTCTGTTCTTTACCGACTTCTTTCCGAAGTTTCCAAAACTGAAATTCAACCTCCGCGGCATATTCTCCGACGGTCTGCCCACCACGGCCCCACGCAGCAGCCGTGACAAAGGCTATTTCCGCGCTCCGGCATATAAACGTGTTGATGTGGGTCTGGCCTACGGCCTGCTTACTCCGGCTGCCGACGGCGAGTCGCGCAGCGGATTCTGGCGTCACTTCAAAAGCATCTGGCTGGGTCTGGATGTGTTCAACTTGCTCGATATCAGCAATGTCAGCAGCTACTACTGGGTAACCGACGTGAACGACATACAGTATGCCGTGCCAAATTACCTTACCCGCCGCCAGATAAATGTTCGTCTGACTGTTGATTTTTAAGAGCGGAAAATTCCGGGGCTGCTATTTGTAGCGGCTGTAGATGTCGGCGTAGAGGCGCAGGGCATGGGTCAGGGTGGCGGAATCGCTGCCCTGCGAAAAGTCGGCCACTGCAGGTATGGTTACCACTGTACCGGGCTTGATGCGGTCGGGATGGCCAAGACCCGGATTGGCTTCGTAGATATACACCCAGTACTCCATGTGACCGTAATGCCGACGGGCCATTGAGGCCAGAAAGTGGTTGCGGCTTACGGTATCTTTTACAATCGCCGGCGTCTTAACCTCTGCGGCAGGTTCTGCGGCATCCTCGACGGCTTCTGAAACTGCCGTGCTGTCGGCCTGAACGGCAGGCTGATTCTCTACAATTTCGATAGGTGCAGCCTCGATGGAGTAGTGATTGTATACAGCGTTGTGAGTATAATAGCCTATTACAAAACCCGCTGCCAGGCCAAGCAGGGCTGTGGCCACATAACCTTTTATGCTGCGGCGCGCAGGCTCGGGTTCGGTATCGTATAGCTGCGGATAATACTCGCCGGCGGTTTCCTCTGTGTCCTCCTCAGGTGCATCTTCAGCTGTGATTTCGGTTGTTTTCTCAGCGGTTTCGACTGTTGTTTCCTCAGCTGCATCGCATTCAGCCTCTTCCGACTCTGCTACGACCTCGGTATCTGTTTCGGTTTCCGCCTGTACAACATCTTCATCTTCCTCATTCGGCTGCGTATCTATGGCCAGCACATATTCCTCCTTGTCTTCCTTGGTTTCTGTGGCTTGCTGCTCATCCTCGACAAGGTCTTCAGGCGAAATGCCGTTGCCAAGCTCCATGGCCTCGAACATTGCGAACGGGGTGTTGACAGCCGCTGCCAGCTCTGAGTCGGGAGTGAAACTCACGGTGCCGCTGTCGCGGTCGACGACGGAAAAACTGCCTATACCTTTAATCTTAACGCTGTTGCCCTGCACTAAAGCATCCTCGACAAGTGTGAAAAACTCATGCAGAAACTTGCGCGACTCTGCGGCATCCACGCCGGTCTGCTCGGCCAGCAGTTGTATCAGCTGTGGCAGACTTACTATAATGTTTTGTTC
>CAJUHX010000098.1 GCA_910586455.1 uncultured Muribaculaceae bacterium
AATACTCGCCCTTTTCTAAAAGGCGAATATCTCGCCGTGTCCGCTGAATAGTTACTATTCATAGCAGTGTGTGCCAATTCTTGTTAAAGAATACAATATTGTCCACAAAGATAGTAATAAATTCCAAATTAAAGCAAGTTACAATATCTAAAAATATGTGTTTTACAACATATTGATATAATCCGTCGGACTTAGGGGCTGTTAAAAAAAAGAGGATACCCCAAAGCATCCTCTCACAATATAATTCCTTAAAGATAATTTCTTGGAGCCGGTTCAGCTGCCTGTTCTGGCCAGCTGGTCGCGGGCTATTTTCAGCTGACGTTCAAGGCGTTCGCGTTCCATCTGAGCTTCGACAAGTTTCTGACATGCCTGGCTGTACTGCCAGGCGGCCAGAAGCATCGAGGCCTGGTCGGCGGTGACTTTTATATCCTTGCGGCCTTTGGCTCCCACAAGCGACATACTCATCGGAGCGCCCCCGTGTGCGACCAGCCACTCGGCCAATGGCGCAAATTCTTCCTGCGACAGGCTCATCAGCTCCATGCCTTCGACCTTGGCCACGCGGTCGGAGGGCAGCGGACGTGTAGCCACCGAACTGCTGCCGGAGCCACTGAATTCCACCGAGTTAAGGCCGATGATTTTTCCGGGTGATTTTACAATGAGGCGGAAGAAGCCTTTGCGGTCGACCCTCGGCTCCACGCCTTCGGCTTTGATGTCGCCACGCTTGGGCCAAGCCTTGGGCACCACATAGGGGTCGGACTTGTCGCCGGCATCGACCATTTCCTTTCCGAGCCGGTCGATCTGCATCATGGCGTTGGCTATGGCCTCGTCGGCCTGCGGTATAAGCTGCATACTCAGGCCCTCCATGGCTTTGGCGCGCAGAGGCATTGCCTCGCGGCGCAGTGCCACAGATTCCTTGCAGCTGCTGTCGAGCGAGTCCAATAGCAGGCGGGCCTGCTCGTAATTGTTGTTGTCGAGGGCTTTGGATGCTTGCTCAAAAAGCTCCCGGCCGGCTTCGTCGGCTTTGTCGGCATTTCCTCCGCACGAGGCCAATGCCAGTATTGAGGCCGCTAACAGCGGCATGGTGTATAGTTTCATCAGTCGAATTTTTTACGGCGGAACACAAAGTTGCGGCCCAGATATTTCTCGCGCACGACCGGGTTCTCGGCCAGTTCTTCGGAGGTACCCTGAAAGAGGATACGGCCGTCGAAAAGCAGGTAGGCGCGGTCGGTGATACTGAGGGTTTCGGGAGCGTTATGGTCTGTGATGAGTATGCCTATGTTTTTGTCTTTGAGCTTGTAAACTATTGTCTGAATATCTTCCACAGCTATAGGGTCGACACCCGCAAAGGGCTCGTCGAGCATTATGAACTTGGGGTCGATAGCCAGACAGCGCGCAATCTCGGTACGGCGTCGCTCGCCGCCCGAAAGCTGGTCGCCGAGGTTCTTGCGCACTTTTTCGAGGCGGAATTCGGCTATGAGGCTCTCGAGTTTGTCGCGCTGGTATTCTTTTGATTTATCGGTCATCTGCAACACTGCACGTATGTTGTCTTCAACGCTGAGCTTGCGGAATACCGATGCTTCCTGAGCCAAATAGCCTATACCGTGTTTGGCGCGGCGGTACACAGGGTATTTGGTAATCTCGAGGTCGTCGACGAATATACGGCCTTCGTTGGGCTGCACAAGGCCGGTGGTCATGTAGAAGGTGGTTGTCTTGCCGGCTCCGTTAGGGCCGAGCAGACCTACAATCTCGCCTTGTGTCACACTAATCGACACATGGTTTACCACTGTACGCTTGCCGTATTTCTTTACCAGATTGTCGGTGCGGAGTACCATCAGCTTGTCGTCGCCGGCTGTCGGCTCTACTTCGAGGCCCGCGCTGTTGCCGCCTACCACAAGTTCTTCGTTCACAACCTGTTGCTGCTCCATCCGGCCCTGCATGTCCATGCCGGGCAGCGCGGCAGAGTCCGGAGCCTTGAATTCCGGAGCCGGTATGTCGCGCTCCTGCGTGTCGCGGCGGTTACGGTTGATACGATACGAGAATCCCATTATTCAGAGGCTCTTAAGTTGAGTCGGCTCTCGATATAGTCGGTCAGCAGTCCTATGGCCACGACATTGCTGCCACCCTGCGGCACAATAAGGTCGGCGTGGCGCTTCGACGGCTCGATATATCGGTTGTGCATAGGCTTGAGCACGGCTTCGTAGCGGTCGATTACCATTTTGGGAGTTCGTCCGCGCTCTATGCAGTCGCGGGCAATCACGCGTATGAGGCGGTCGTCGGCATCGGCGTCGACAAACACTTTCACATCCATCATCGAGCGCAGCACCTCGTCGTTGAGCACCAGAATACCTTCTACAATAACCACATCGCGCGGCTCTACATGCACCGTCTGCTCCTGGCGGGTGCATGTAAGATAGCTGTAGGTAGGCATTTCCACGGCGCAGCCATCCTTGAGGCGACGCAGCTGCTCCACCAGCAGAGTCCACTCAATGGCATCCGGCTCGTCGAAATTCACTTTCGCACGCTCAGCCGGGTCGAGATGGCTAAGGTCTTTGTAATACGAATCCTGCGGAATCACAGCCACTTCGCCTTGCGGAAGGGCATTTATTATCTTGTTGACGACGGTGGTCTTGCCCGACCCTGTGCCGCCTGCTATGC